>JAZRWL010000201.1:0-14103 GCA_045599685.1 Lachnospiraceae bacterium | reverse complement strand
CGGAGCATATTCAGGACACGCTTCTTGTCGGTGCACCATTGCGGAGCGATCAGAAGACGCTTCGGAGGATCCCCGGTGATGCGATGTACTACAGTTTCCGGCGGCAGTATTCTCAGACACTCCACCACCAGCGAACAGTATTCCTCCGGGTCCATCGTCGGGAAGGGCGCCTCCTCATACCTGCGCCCGAGCTCCGTACCTTTCAGCACATGCAAAAGCTGCAGCTTCACCCCGTCAGGCGAAGGTTTTTTAGCTGCAATATACCTTACTGTATCCAGCATATCCTCTCTGTTTTCACCCGGCAGTCCCAGTATCACATGTATCACGACTGTCAGTCCTGCCGCCTTCAGCCTCTCATAAGCGTCATCAAATACAGGCAGACTGTAGCCGCGGTTCATATCTGCGGCAACCTTTTCATGCACTGTCTGCAGTCCCATCTCCACCCAGACGGGCTTGCGCCTGTTGAGCCCGGCAAGCATTTCCACCATGGGCTGAGGCAGGCAGTCCGGTCTCGTTCCCAGAGAGATCCCCACTATTTCCGGACGTGCGAGTGCCTCCGAATAAAGCCTCTCCAGCCTTCCGATATCGCCGTAAGTATTCGAGAAGGACTGAAAATATGCCATATACAGGCGGTCCTCCGGCACCGAGCCCTTCGGGAATTTCGGATCGACCAGAGCCTTCGCCGCCTCTATCTGGATATCAAGAGGCGCATACGCCGACGCGAAGTCACCGGAGCCACCCTCCGAGCAGAAGGCACAGCCTCCGTATCCGGCTGTACCGTCCCTGTTCGGACAGGTGCAGCCGCTCTGTAGAGAAAGCTTGTATACCTTCGCACCGTACCGGCTACGAAAATAGTCATTCAGAGACAAATAATCCATCAGAGGCCCTTTTCACGGGCGAGCTTCCTCAGAGCGTCGGCTATGCGCCGACAGACCGACAGCGCCTTTTCGTCATCGCGGAAGCAGCCGTGTACTATTCTCAGATATCCTTCACCGCGCGAGCCGTAGGGAGTGCCTTCATTCACGAGGACGTGCGCCTCCTTTTGCAGATAAGCCGAAACCTCCGCGCTCGTGCCGAGCCGTGAGATATTCACCCACGACAGGAAGCCGCTCTCCGGCATCAGGCTCTTTACACCGGGCACGCTGTTAAAGATCTCGTTCGCAAGTCTGCGACGGCGCTCCAGTATCCTGTAATTCTCCGCGAGAAGTTCCCCGTCGGAAAACGCCGCTTCGGCTCCGAGCTGCGCCAGAGTATTGGTCGCGCCGAGCACATTTACCGCCGAGCCGTAGAATACATCCATTATCCTGTCATCCGCGATCAGATATCCCACGCGGAAGCCGCTGAGGCCGAGTCCCTTCGATATCGAAAAGACCGTCACCGTCCGCTCCCACATTCCCGGCAGCGAAGCCGGTGAAACGAGCTCGACCCCGTCGAAAACATGATCGTCAAAGGCCTGATCGCAGACCAGTATCAGGTCATGCTCTATGATGAAGCGGCAGAGCTCCTCGAGTCCTTCCCGTCTGAATACCGTCGTCGTGGGATTGTTCGGATGAGTGATGAGGACCATTTTCGTCCTGTCCGTGATGCGCTTTTCGAATTCCTCTATGCGAAGCTGGAAACCGTCCTCCTCATAAAGAGGCACGGAGACCGGTATAGCGCCGAGTAAGCTCGCGTTAAGAAAATTCGAGGGATAGCTGGGATCCGGGATCAGCACCTCATCGCCGCTCTCGAGAAAGGGCATCATCGCAAAAAGCAGGCCCGAATCCGAGCCCGGCGTGATTATCACGTTCCTGCCCGGGTCGAGCTCGCGGCCCATCTTCTCCGAGAGACGCTCCGCTAAGACCCTGCGCAGCGCGGCGCTTCCCAGAGGTGCGGTATAATGCGCCGGAGTCCCGCTCTGCAGTGCCTCTGTCATTACCTTTATCACGCCTTCGGGGATCGCCGGATCCGGCGCGAACGGGTCCGCCCAGGCCATGATATCATAGCCCTGCCCGATCAGCTTTTCGACCGAATCTCCCACGTCGGCCTTTGTCACTTCAAGAAAAAGCCCTCCCTGCAGATCACGGAATCTGTCATTCATTCTGTCATATATGGCCATTGTACGCTCCTTTTCACGCGATATACATATATATCAGAATAATAAATGCTTTTTACGGAAATATCAATCCGCCGCCACGTCTTCCTGCTTTTTGCTTGCCTGCGCCGCCTTATTATCTTATAATTTATACACGAACATCGGAAATTTCGCTTAATGGAGGTCCTGATATGTTGACGGAATATGCAAAATTCGCCGTAGATGAAACTGTAAAACTGATCGCGATAGACAGCCCCACGGGATATACCGCCGCGGCGGCAGAATGGGTATTGAAGCGTTTCACTGAGCTCGGCTTCACGGCGCAGCTCACGAAAAAGGGCGGCGTCATCGTCGATCTCGGCGGCAGACTCGAGGAGGACGCTGTGATGCTTGAAGCACACAGCGACACACTCGGTGCGCTTGTCGCGGAGATAAAGGGGAACGGACGCCTGCGCCTCGCGAATATCGGCGGCATGAACGCAAACAACGGCGAAGCCGAAAATGTCCGTGTCCATACCCGCTGCGGCAAGGTGATCGAGGGCACTTTCCAGATGAAGAACGCCTCCGTCCACGTGAATACCGAATACAGCAGCAAGGAGCGCAATTTTGACAATATGGAGGTAGTCCTCGACGAGGATGTAAATTCCGAAGAAGAGACTCGTGCCCTGGGCGTAGAGGTCGGCGATATCGTCTGCTTCGAGCCGCGCACGAGGATCACCGAAAGCGGATATATCAAGAGCCGTTTCCTCGATGACAAGCTCTCGGTCGGCATCCTGCTCGCCGTCGCGAAGTATATAAAGGACACCGGCATCCTTCCCGAGCACAGGACCTACGCCCATGTGACGGTCTTTGAGGAGGTCGGCCACGGCGGCTCCGCTTCCGTACCTGAGGGCGTCACGGAGGCCGTGAGCGTTGACATGGGCTGTGTCGGCGACGGCCTGAAATGCACAGAGCGCACGGTATCGATCTGCGTAAAGGATTCCCGCGGGCCTTATCATTATGATGTGATCGGGAAGCTCATCGACGCCGCGAAGAAGGAAGGCGCGGAATACGCTCTCGATGTCTATCCCCGCTACGGCTCCGACGTGGAAGCTACCCTCAGTGCCGGATATGACATCCGCCACGGTCTGATCGGCCCCGGCGTTTACGCGAGTCATGGCTATGAACGCAGCCATATCGACGGAGTATTGAATACAATCAAGCTCCTGAAGGGATATCTGAATATCTGACGAAATATTTCATGGATAACGGTCACGAGCTGACCTCCGAATCGAAAGGCTGTTTCGATCCGGACCGCGGTCTGTTATTAATTTTCAAAGGTTTCTGCGGTCCTCGGCCAGCACACTTTGTCCTGTGATTCAAAAAGGAGCAGTCCTTTACGGACTGCTCCTTTTTTGTTCGCGTTTTCGGCAGACGGCAACGCCGCACGGTGCATCTGTGTTTTCCGAGCGATCGTTCCTCTTTTTTAAGACTTGATCTTCATTTGTCTGCTTTTATCACTTCAGCAGAACATCGCCCGCTTTATAACCGCTCCCCGATACATTCTGCTTTTACCACCCTGTAGGCCGGACTGTAGCTTTCCCTGTACCGGTCACTGTGGTGAACCGCCCTGATCCCGGCAGCGAGGTATTCTTTTTTATACTCAAGCCAGTCATTCTCCGAAAAGTCAGTCGCCCCCTCCGATACGACCTTTGTCACAGCGTCAAGGCGGATCGTCATCTCTGTATCGCTTTTATTCGAAAAGCTTTTCGCGGATCTTAAAAACATGTCAAAAAGCTGCTCCGCGTCTCGTTTCTCCCGCTTCCAGGCGGCAAGATCTACTCTGACATATTCGCCGCCGATAGATTCGAAAAGCACCGTTCCTACGTTGTGTGTACTGTCGTATTCCCGGAAAAAGAATTCTCTCGCCTTCTCTTCATCGAGCAGCATATGCTCGGCGCCGAAGGCCGCCTGATAGCAGAATTTTACCAGATCCCGGGGTTGAAGGAGCGGATGCGAGGCGATATGCCCGCGCAGATCATCTTCGAACCGTTTTTTGTCGAATACTGACGCCTGACCGTTTTCCGACGCGGTAATGATGATATCGGCCTTTCCGGCGATATCGAACGCGGAAAAATAGGCTTCCTCGAGCGGTATCCACCTTGAGGCGAATATTTCCGCCATCTCCGCGCCATCCCTTTCTCTGACCCTTTCCGACTGCAGCTTAGCGTCAGCAGTTACGAAGACAGTCAGATCCGCGTACTTCCCGAAAGAGGGATGCTGACTGTAAGAACCCTCGACTATACGGTATGCTTTCGCGGGAACCGCGACCTCCTCCCCGTATGCCATGGCGCCGCAGTCAAAACGGCGGTATGAAAAGCCGCCCGCTGAGCCTATGAAAGGCAGGACCTCTTCCGCAAACCTTTCTCTGTGGATATTCCCGCCGGGCGCATCATATCTTTCTCTGCTCCGTAGCTCCGGCGGTAGGAAAAAATCATCCATATGCACTGCCGCTGCGTCGAGTTCCTCTGATAGAAACGCCGCGACCGTAGTTTTCCCCGAAGCCGCACGCCCGTCTATCGCGATGACGAACGGATGCGACATGTCATTCTTTTCGGCATATCCGCACCGTGCGATTTCCGCCAGCTCTTTTATACTCTGTGCTCCCATAAGACCTCTTTACCTGAAAAATGTATCGATATCTATCTTCTGATATCCGCCGAAGCTGCAGGCACAGGCGAATATCTCCTCCGAGAGCTCCACTCCGAGGAAGGCCTTCGTGATCTCACCGAGCTTCACGGCCAAATCTATATCGGAAAAACGCTCCGGATAAACGGTCTTCGCGATATACCAGGCATTCGCGAGAGCGATCTCGTAATTTGTATAATACGCGTTGTACGCCATCTGCAGATAGACCTCGCCGTCCCGCACAGCCTTGCAGGTATCGAACATCATGGGATCCTCCTGATAAAGAGGCCTGATATTCTTTACCGCCGCGCCGTCGATGAACATGATATCCATATCCTCTCCGATCGAAACGAACTTTTCCTCTTCTATTTCGCCAATGCCCTTGATTCCGAGGCCGGTGACGGCATTTTTAATATTCGCCGCCTCAAAAGTCGAGTATATCTCGGCAGTCATCAGGTGGTTCGCTGTACCCCAGTTTCCGAGGCCGCAGATATATACCGAAGGCCTGTCCGCATCTGCGATATCCTCCGTCCTCTCAGCGATATCGGCTGCCTCGTTTTCAACATAGGAGATCAGCTCCTCCGCTCTCCCGTCTTCGCCGAAAATTTTCCCGAGCAGCCTCATACTCTCCTTGAATTCATCGCCGAATACACCCGCCCGGCCGGATCTGAGAGTGATCACCGGCACTCCGAGCTGCTCCTGCAGAGCGTTTTCCCTGTCAGCATCCTCGAATTCCGAAATCACGATATCCGGGCCGCAGGAAAGGATCTTCTCCGCTTCCGCCGTCTGGGCATTCGGACCGCCGACGCCGCAGGAAGGAAGCGCATTGTAAATCTCCCCATAGGCAAGGACATACGGCCTCGCGGCGGCGTCAAACATCTTCGGACGCTCCTCCAGAGAGGTATTGTCTATATCCTCGACACCGCACAGAAGCGAGACATCACCGATATAGGAAAACATGCGCAGCGCCCCCGCACCGACACAGACGACCTTTTGATAGCTGCCGGGCGTGACCGCGACCTCGCGGCCTATCATATCCGTGACAGTGATCTCCGCCGCACCGCTCTCCTCCGCCGATCCGCCCATGACTGCCTCTTTTTCTCCTTCGCCGCAGGCAGCAAGCGAGAGCATCATGCAAAAAACAAGTACAAAAGACACTGCTTTTTTCATTTTCATCAGCTCATTCCTCCCGTGATCACTATCTGCTCACCCAGATGATTTACATTTACTCTGACGCCGTAAATGTCCTCGATCACAGCCTCGGTAAACAGTTCCGCACCGCCCGCGTACTTTATCTCGCCATCCTTCATGAAGAAGAACCTGTCGCCCAGCTCCGCCGCCTCGTTCAGATTGTGCAGCGAGCAGAGAATGGAGATCCCGTAGACCTTTGCGAGCTTTTTTGCCTCATCTATCAGCAGCCGTTCATTCGCCAGATCGAGGTTTCCCGTAGGCTCGTCAAAAATGATGAGCTGCGGCTCACCGACGATGGCCCTCGCGATGGCGACCTTTTGCTTTTCTCCGCCCGAAAGTCTGTCCGCGGAACGGTCAGCCAGCGGATCGAGTCCCATTTCCCCGAGCGTTTTCTTTACCGCCTCATGATCATCTTTCCCGGCGCGGAGACCGAAACGGGATATCCGTCCTGTCATCACCGTATCGAATACTGTCAGATCGCCAAAGGTGACATTCTGAGGAACATATGCTATATGCTTTGCGCGTTCCGCGGCATTCATGCGGTCAAGCGGCGCCGAATCCAGCTCAACGGCCCCCGATGTGGGTTTTTCGATCCCGAGCATCGTCTTGAACAGCGTTGATTTTCCCGCGCCGTTTCTACCGAGAAGTATGCCTATCTCACCTTTTCCGAGCGAAAGGCCGATCCCGCGCAGGACTTCGGGCGACCGTCCCGAATATCTGAAATGAAGATCCTTTATCTCAAGCATCCCCGTTCCTCCTTCTGCCGATAATGATCGCAATGAAAAACGGCGCTCCAAGCAGCGACGTGACAGCGCCGACCGGCATGGCAGAGCCGCTGCCGATACTGCGTGCAAGCGTATCCGCGCAAAGAAGCAGCAGACTGCCCGTCAGGGCCGATGCCGGGATCGATACTCTGTGATCCTGTCCGAGCAGCTTTTTCGTGATGTGCGGACAGATGATACCGACGAAACCGATGATACCGAGGAAGGAAACGCAGACCGCCGTCACGAGTGAAGCGAGAAAAAGCGAAATGAAGCGCAGCGTAATGACATTGATGCCCAGGCTGACTGCCGTCCCCTCGCCCGAAAGCAGTGCGTTATATTTCCATGTCATAAGGCAGAAATAAACCATCGCGGCGACGATCACGGCGAGCATGATCAGATCCGTTTTATAGGTCGCTCGTCCGAGTTCACCAAAACTCCAGATCACGGCGGCGGAAAGACCGACATCGGTAGCGTAAAACTGCAGCACGGTCGTAGCCGCGGTCCATACGGAGCCGATCGCGATACCCGCGAGGACGACGACACCGGGAGAAAACGACCTCAGTCTGCACATACCGAGAATAAGCAATACGGACAATGCGGAAAAAACAAAAGCCATAACACTCGTCGCGTAAGGGTCCGCCCCGACCGTATATGCAGAAAGACTGTTGCCGGTACTCAAAAAGCCGCCGGAGAATACTATAATGGAAAAATTCGCCCCGAAAACGGCGGCATTCGATACACCCAGTGTAGAAGGAGACGCCATGGCATTGTTCAATGTCGTCTGCATAATGAGTCCGGCGACCGACAGCCCAGCGCCCGCTATCAGGGCGGCGAGCACTCTCGGAACGCGGATACCGCGAATAATGCGGATATTCGCATCGGTCCCCTCACCGAAAAGCGCACGAAAGCATTCTCCCGCGCTCATTCCGGATGAACCCGCAAAAAGGCAGAGGATCGACATCATCACCACTGCAATGACGAGTACCGCAAAAATGATCCGGCGCTTATTCTTCATGCTCCTCCTTAATAAAACAAAGCTGCCGCCATTCACCTGCAGGTGAGGGCGACAGCTTCATGCCGTCTATATCAAAACTTATGTGTAGCTTTCTTTCCGCTTCTGCGGACCGCGGCCGCCTTCTGACGGCTGCGGGATGATAATAACACAGAAAACCGGTATTTTCAAGCCGGATCAAAGCAGGGAACGGAGCTTTTCGATGCAGTCCGCTATCAGCTCGGAAATGTTCGCCTCCCTGATGCCTGCAATATAATTGTCGCACATATTCGTGGGGATCAATACCCTTTTCGCCTCGCTCTGAGCGACGGCGGCCGCCATTGCGGGGGATATCTCTCCGAGCAGCGCATCGGCGATTACGATACCGACCGGACCGACGATGACATCCGCCTTACGGCAGTTCACTATCAGTGCATTTTCACCTGTAGCGACATTGTCCGCTCCCGCCTTCAGCATTGCCTGCGAGGCGAGTGAATTCGTACCGACGGCGATAAGCTCTTCCTCCGGCAGAGCGCTCTTTATCCTGCCTACGAGCTGCTTTCCTATCCCGCCGCCCTGACCGTCAATGACCAGTATCTTCATGGATGCTCCTCTTTTCCTTTTTATGGTAGGATTATATCATACCGGCGAGGACATTTCATGTAAAAGCTAATATCACCGAAAATCGGATATTACCTGTTGTTCCGCGTTTTTTCGCAAAGCGTCCCCCCTCGGCCTTGACACACCCCGAATATTCGGTAGAATTGAATATAACAGCTTTTACTTGATTTTCAGCGGTTTTCGCAAAAGTAAGGCATCAGGCAAAAGGAGGTTCAGAAATGAAAATAGCAGTAACATATGAAAACGGTCAGGTATTCCCGCATTTCGGACACACGGAGCAATTCAAAATATATGATACCGACGGCGAAAAGGTCCTTTCTTCAAAGGTGATCGATACAAACGGCAGCGGACACGGTGCGCTGGCAGGCTTTCTCACCGAAAACGGCGTTGATGTCCTGATCTGCGGGGGGATCGGCGGCGGTGCTATCACAGCACTCGCAGAGGCCGGGATAAAGCTCTTCGGCGGTGCGCAGGGAGATGCCGACTCCGCTGTGGACGCGCTCCTCTCCGGGAAGCTTTCCTTTGATCCTGATTTCCGCTGCACCGCGCACGAGCATGGAGAAGCAGCCTATTCCTGCGGTGAGCACAGCTGCGGAGAACACAGCTGCGAACAGCATTGATCTGATCATTCCCTATTAGCATAATTCCCCTGCCCGGAGCTACCCGGCAGGGGAATTTCATTTTTACTATACGAAGTATAACCTACAGAGGGGCAAATGTCATTGAACCGGCGGTTTAAAACTCTTCCGAAAAAAGCAGCATCCCCGCCGTTTACGACAAGGAAGCTCTCCATATGCCGGTTTTGCAATTATCTGCCGCAGCGTCACTGAAACGGTCGAAAGGCAGCGGAACGCTTATTCCGCTGTCCCGATCCTGATATCGCCCGTTGATGTGATGATCTCGCATTTTCCGCCCGCGGTCGTCCCGGGTACACTGATATCGCCTGTGGAGGTATCGGTCACGAATATCTTTTCGGAAAGAAATGTACCGGATACATCGCCCGTGCTCGTCTTTGCGAAGATCTCACCTGCGTCAGAGCTGTCGAAAATAATATCCCCCGTGCTTCTCTCCAGGGAAAACCTACCCGAGGCGATCACATTCTTCAAGGAAAGATCGCCCGTGCTCCCGTCCGAGATCAGCACCCGGCATGTGACATCGGAAACGACGATCTCACCGGTCGAAACGGACAGTTCCAGCGTGTCCGCCGACATCTGATCCACCCGGACTGAACCGGTGGTGGTATGTATCCACACATTCCCGGTAACAGAAGCACTGAAATGCACATCCCCGGTGGTCAGTGAAACATCCGCACTGTCAAATTTTAAATCCCCGGGTATTCCGACAGCCCCGGTGCTTGACTGAATGTCGAGCGAGGCGTATTCGACTTCGGGAAGATAGATCGTTATTTCAGACGATTGAAGATGAATCCCTATGTAATCATACCATTTCCTGTCATCTTCGACATCAACGACCAGCGTGTCATCCCGGACATCCACGGAATGCTTCATATTCTCCTGTTCGCGGCAGACTACTCTGCAGATACCGTCATCCGAGGCGGCAAAAAGGATGTCCGCGGTCACGGTATTTACTTTTATGCTGTCAAAAGCTTCTTTTATCTCATATGTGTTCGTTTCGATCCGATCGGTGCTCAGACGGGTAAAATCCCAATCATACACCGTCATTACAGCCGCGAACACAGCTGCGCCGATCACTACGAGAGAGGCCGCCGCAAGAAGCCATTTTTTCGCGATTTTACTCATTACTCTTCCTCCTTTTTGATAAAGCGGTCTTTGATCCGGATCACAGGTTTTTTCACAAGCTTCAAAACAGCTTTTGTAGCCGCTTTCGCTCCAAAAAACAGGAAAACCGATACTCCCACGCAGGCAAGACCGGCGCCTGTCATGGCGATCCCCGTAAGACCGTTACCGGTTATCATAAAATGCACGCCTGCGGCGATAAGCGTCAGTCCGCCTGCGGCAAAGGCGGCAAAGGCGGACCATAAGACAAGGATCACAGTCCATAAAAGGATATAAAAAGCAAAGCTGACGGCCCCGGCGGCAATGAGCAGCGACAGCCAGATCGGAGATCCGAGCGCTAAAAGCACGATCTCCCATGTTTTCAGCCTTTGCTTCGGCCTGATCTTTTCTTTTACGAGCTTTCCGAGCGGAATGTCCGCTATGATCTGCGATACGATCCCATCGATGCTGCCCATCTCACATACAGCGTCCTCTTCCGTAATACCGTCTTCCATACGGTCATCTATCATCTCACTGTAAAAAGCCAGGCGTTCTTCGATATCTTCCTCAGGCAGACCCGACAACCCTCTGCGCAGCTGAGTAAGAAATTCCTGCTTATTCATCACGTTCATCCTCCTTCATCACAAACCTGTATATGGACAGGATCTCCTTCCAGTCGTTTCTGAACTCATCAATGCGTTTTAGGCCTTCGTCTGTGATATGATAATATTTCCGGAGTCTGCCGTCGTGTTCGGCAGTGCGTACGGTCAGCATTTTCGCTGTTTCCAGCCGTTTCAGAATGGTATACAGCGTCGATTCCGAGAGATCGATGTACGGTTCCATGTCCTTGATGATCTTATAACCGTATGAATCCCCGTTCCGGATAGCCGCCAGTACGCACACGTCCAGGAGTCCTCTTTTTAATTGAATATCCACGTCATACCTCCCATTGCGTAATACATCGTATCACGAAGTATTGCGCATGTCAAGAGCTTCATACCTTTGTGATCCTCATCCGCTCTTTGATCTTCCGTTCTGCGTGTTTTTGTTCTGATAACGCGGGTATTCATAAGCGCTTTGGAGCAAGTATCCGCGGAAAAAATAAGTGCCCGCAGACTCCTGCGAACACTCATACTGCTTTGACCCGTCAGTTATAATATTACTCTTCCTTGATCCCGAAATAGATCCGGCGTCCGTCGATATCCTCTACGACGAATTCCTGATTGTGATAAACGGACGAGATACTGCTCCTCCCGATCATATCGATGTTTCAGCAAAAATGGCGGATGATCAATGACTGCTGAGTATCCATTGTATCCCTTTTGCAAGCCTCGACTCCGCATCGGCGAAATGCCCTCCTTTGTTCCATTCGAGGATGGAGTCCCGGCAGTTTGCATCCTTTGAAAGGAGCTTTTCCTGCTCTCTTACCCTTTCACCGACCTTTTTCATGAACGGATTCGCCGTCTTTTCCTCTTTGCCTCCGAGGGAAAGATATACCTTCGAAGGTGCCTTCAGCTGATGCGAAGCCGAAAAAATGTCCCATCCGTCGATCCACAGGGAGCCTGAACAGCAGATACAGCCGGAAAAAAGCTCTGTCTCATACAACGACCAGAGCGAGAACAGCCCCGCCAGTGAGTACCCCATGATATAGAAGGTTTCAGCCCCCGGGTATCTGTTCGTCAGATAAGGGATCATGCTCTCCGTGACCCATCTGAGAGTATCCTTCCCGCCGCCTTTGAACGGCATATCGCCGAAAGCCTGCGGTGCCGCCCACGGCGACAGTTCCGCGTCCCAATCCTCGATCTTGAATGCAGCGACTGCGGCATCAGCAAACGCCGGCATCTCCTTAAGCATTCCTGTGAGTCTCTCAAAGCCGCTCCCTGAAGAGCCATGATATGCCCAAAGGATGACAGTTCCTGCTGCTGCACTCCCGTATATCAGACAGTCTCTTCCGGAAACCGTTATTTCTTCCATCAGGCATCGATCTCCGAATGCTTTTTTTGATCCTGTGTCTGCCATTACATTTCTCCCGTATATGCGGATCTCTGGATCTCTTTGCCGTGTTTTGTCTCTGCGTACGCTGCGGTATTATTGCATAAATCAATCGAGCTTATAAAGGTATGCGCCTACTTTTATCATTGTCTGAACTTTGAAATTTCCATCTTTTAACGCACTGGTGATTAGCGATTTTTTGTATGGCACATGCAGTGTAATCTAACGTCATCCCATTGTTAAAAACAACATGTTTTTGATTCGTTTTAGACTTGTTATACGTTTGTGTTCCCTTACCATAGTCCTGACCTTAAAGACAGCATCAAAAAACGGGGCGCAAAAGCCCTCGTTTGTCCATATCAGATTCAGATGAACTTAACTGCTGTACCGTATGCTATGATCTCGGCACCGCCCTGAACGATGCTTGAAGAAGCAAATCTTACGTTTACGATCGCATCGGCGTTCATGGACTGAGCCTGCTGCATCATCTTCTGGATCGCGGTCTCCTTGGACTGATCCAGCATCTGAGTGTATGCCTGCATCTCGCCGCCTACAATATTTCTTATTCCTGAACCGAAATCCTTGAATACGTTCTTACTGAGGATGCAGACGCCGCTTACTAGTGACAGGGCTCTGTATTCCTGGCCGGGGATCCTCTCGGTATTGACTACTATCATGGTGTGCCTCCTTGTTTCATATAATCCGAAACCATGGTAGCACATTTGCCGCGATTTTTAAAGCGGAACTAAAGCGCTGGTCTTTTAGCGTCTCCTGTGACAGATCAGTATATTGATCAGCAGCATGATACCGGCCTGTATCGCAAGTATGACCGGATCGATCTGCGTTTTTCTTGATTATATTCTGCAAAAAAACAAATAGAATCGTTCGGCGGCAGCTCGATGCTTACGCGCCTGCTCAGCTCGATTCCGCTGCGCTTCATATCGCTGTGTTTTATCGCCGGATATGACGCAAGGGTACAGGATAGCGCACTATGTGCGCTTTTCGCATAAAAACACGGACTTGCAGATATATCTGCAGCCCGTGCTTTCTTATGTTCCGCTGCACCGCAGCGTTCTGTTCCTTTGCTTTGGAGTCGGTTCGATATTCATTCAAACCCGCACCTTGAAAGGTAACTTAAACCATTTTGTTGCCAGCCTATCATCCCTTCCGTTATTTTTTGTTATCAAGGTTGATAACAGAAGGAATAGGTTTTGCTGTGAATACACGTGGCAGTATACCATACCCTCTAATGCTTTTCCATACCTCTCCACCCCAGATTGCAAAACCTGTCCTGTGCTCTATTCTTTATCAAACAATCCCCCTTCTCCGGAGAACTCCGTAACCGTATAGGAATCAACATGAACATCTGACACATAAGTATTTGTAGCGCTGTCATAACGGTCAGGAGCAAACTCGCCATAGGCACCTTCAATCATGATCTTAGCCATGGCTTCGGCTCCCTCTTCCGTAATGATTTTATACACCTTCTGTTTCTGTTCCAGGGACATTTTCCCCGGTTCCAGAATCATATCTCCGAGGGATGCACCGCCCTTTGTCTTGACAAGGCCTATCTTGAACTCCTTGAGAACCTTATCCATTTCTGCCTCGTCCACAGATGCCTCTCCACTGCAGGCAGAAAGAAGAAGAACGAAAAGAATAATAAACAGGATAGATAGTTTTTTCATTTTTTCCCTTTCTGTCATAAGCTCTTCTCAAAGCCTCATACATCAATGCTCGCTTGCGTTGGCAGTTACATAGTCTATGCAGTTTACGCGTATTTTTTGATAATAGTAATCCAGATTATACTCTTTATATACCTTGTCAAACTGCACACTTTGTATCATCTGTCCCTCTTAATCTCAGTTCCAGTCTATCCCCTGAGGCGCTCTACTGTCAAGCTGTAACCACTTTTTTAGGTATGTCTCGCTGTAGGATTACAATACATGTGTTACATCACAACTGAATAAATAAAAACGGAAGAACCTGTCTTGTGTTAAAGTAAGTTCACCACAAACAAAAACAAAACATAAGGAGGTCTTCCGTTGTGGCTACTATAACACAAGATAT
>JAZRWL010000200.1:0-8168 GCA_045599685.1 Lachnospiraceae bacterium | reverse complement strand
ATCATAGACCTGTTTGAAATGCAGGCCTATATATATAATGATGAAAAGGGTGAGGATATTTCCATCACCGATATCCCTGCGGACATGGTCGATCAGGCAAACAAATATCGTGAAGAGCTCGTGGAAAAGGTCTGTGAGCTCGACGATGAGCTGACGATGATGTATCTGGAGGGAGAGGAGCCGGATAATGATATGCTCAAGGCTGCTCTGAGAAAGGGCACCTGCGAGTGTACCGCGATCCCCGTATGCTGCGGCACCGCCTACAGAAACAAGGGCGTGCAGAAGCTTCTGGACGCGGTTATCGAATACATGCCGGCGCCTACAGACATTCCCGCGATAAAGGGTGTGGATATGAAGGGCAATGAGGTGGAGAGACATTCGTCCGATGATGAGCCGTTCTCCGCTCTGGCCTTCAAGATCATGACCGATCCTTTCGTCGGGAAGCTCGCATTCTTCCGTGTTTATTCCGGCACTATGGATTCCGGTTCATATGTGCTGAACGCTACGAAGGGCAAAAAGGAGAGAGTCGGACGTATCCTGCAGATGCACGCAAACAAGCGCGCCGAGCTGGACCGCTGCTACTCGGGAGATATCGCCGCCGCGGTCGGACTCAAGATCACGACGACCGGCGATACGCTCTGTGACGAGGATCACCCCGTCATCCTTGAATCCATGGTCTTCCCCGAGCCCGTTATCGATATCGCTATCGAGCCGAAGACGAAGGCCGGACAGGACAAGATGGGCGAGGCTCTCGTAAAGCTCGCCGAGGAGGATCCCACCTTCCGTGTCTCCACGAACAAGGAGACCGGTCAGACGGTCATCGCCGGTATGGGTGAGCTCCATCTTGAGATCATCGTAGACAGACTGCTCCGCGAGTTCAAGGTCGAGGCCAATGTGGGCGCCCCGCAGGTCGCTTACAAGGAAGGCATCACCAGAGAAGTCGAGGTGGACAGCAAGTACGCCAAGCAGACCGGTGGCCACGGTCAGTACGGTCACTGCAAGGTACGCTTTTCACCTATGGATGCGAACGGCGAGGTCACCTATGAGTTCGCCTCGGAGGTCGTCGGAGGTAATATTCCGAAGGAATACATCCCGGCGATCGATCAGGGTATCCGCGATGCGATGAAGGCCGGTACCCTCGCGGGATATCCCGTGCTGGGTGTGAAGGCAGTGGTCTTCGACGGTTCATATCACGAGGTCGATTCCAGTGAGATGGCCTTCAAGATCGCCGGTTCCATGGCGTTCAAGGACGCCATGCAAAAGGCCGCTCCTGTGATACTCGAGCCGATCATGCGCGTAGAGGTCACGACGCCCGAGGAATACATGGGCGATGTCATCGGCGACATCACGAGCCGCAGAGGCCGCGTGGAGGGCATGGAGGCTCTCACCGGGACACAGCTCATCAAGGGTTATGTACCGCTGGCCGAGATGTTCGGATATGCTACAGATCTTCGCAGTAAGACTCAGGGCAGAGGAGCATACTCGATGTTCTTCAATCGCTATGAGCCAGCGCCTAAGAGCGTGCAGGAAAAGATAACCGGAAGGAAAATTTAGCTTGTATTCTTAAGAAAAATATTATAGAATACAAGAGATTGCTTTAATTACATAACCCGAATGGGTTTGTATATGTCCAAGGAGGAAAACAGAAATGGCAAAGCAAAAATTCGAAAGAACTAAACCCCATTGTAACATTGGTACCATCGGCCACGTAGACCATGGCAAGACCACTCTGACAGCTGCCATTACTATCACCTTGGCCAAGAGGCTTGGTCTTGGTGAAGTGGTTGCATTCGATCAGATCGATAAGGCTCCCGAAGAGAAGGCCCGTGGTATAACGATCTCCACTGCTCATGTAGAGTATGAGACCGAAAACAGACATTATGCTCATGTTGACTGCCCCGGCCATGCTGACTATGTAAAGAACATGATCACCGGTGCCGCTCAGATGGATGGCGCTATCCTCGTAGTTGCCGCTACTGACGGTGTTATGGCTCAGACCCGTGAGCACATCCTGCTTGCCCGTCAGGTAGGTGTTCCTTATGTTGTAGTATTCATGAACAAGTGCGATATGGTCGAGGACGAAGAGCTCCTTGAGCTGGTTGACATGGAGATCCGTGAGCTGCTCAACGAGTATGAGTTCCCGGGCGACGACACTCCTATCGTTCAGGGTTCCGCTCTGAAGGCCCTCGAAGATCCCATGGGACCTTGGGGCGACAAGATCCTCGAGCTGATGCATACCGTCGATGAGTATGTTCCCGATCCTCAGCGTGAGACCGATAAGCCTTTCCTTATGCCCGTAGAGGACGTATTCTCCATCACCGGTCGTGGTACCGTTGGTACCGGTCGTATCGAGCGTGGTGCTATCCATGTCGGCGACGAAGTTGAGATCGTTGGTGTTAAGGATGAGAGCCGCAAGGTCGTAGTCACCGGCGTTGAGATGTTCCATAAGCTCCTCGACGAAGGTCAGGCAGGCGATAACGTAGGTCTTCTGCTCCGTGGCGTACAGCGTGACGAGATCGAGCGTGGCCAGGTAATCGCAAAGCCCGGCAGCATCACTCCTCATCACAAGTTCACCGCTCAGGTTTACGTTCTGAGCAAGGACGAGGGTGGCCGTCATACTCCTTTCTTCAATAACTATCGTCCTCAGTTCTATTTCAGAACCACCGACGTTACCGGCGTTTGCGAGCTGCCCGAAGGCGTTGAGATGTGCATGCCTGGTGATAACATCGAGATGACTGTTGAGCTGATCCACAACGTAGCTATGGAAGTCGGTCTCCGCTTCGCTATCCGTGAAGGCGGCCGTACCGTTGGCGCAGGTACTGATACCAGCATCATCGACTGATCGACTGACTGAAGATTCGTTCCCCGTTTCCTTTCGCGCGGGCGGACAACAAAATACAGTGAAAGGAAAAGGAGCAGTCCGGAATGGGCTGCTCCTTTCATGTACAACTAAAAATCGAGGCAGACGCCGGTCGAGCTCCTGACCCGATCAACAAAAGGGGATCAATGCCTTCATATATACAGCGCAAGGCATGAAGGAGGTACTCAGTTTATGACTGTCAGACGGTAGCGCTCGAGGATGATCGTGTTCGTACCGGTGTGGATCGGTTCGCCGTTCTGATCGACGGTTACACAGCGGGTCAGAAGCTCGGTTGTCCCCTCAGATACTTGCAGCAGCGCAGCATCTTCTGCACTCAGTCTGCGGATATCGATCTCCGTGGAGCCGTGAGTGGGGATAATGCCCTTGTCACGCAGGAGCTGGTAGAGCGAGCCGGTCAGATCCTCCGCGAGCAGGAAAGCGTATTTCGGCGGGAAGTGATTATCCTCGAGGATGATGGGGATACCGTCGCCCAGACGCAGCCGCAGGATACGTATGACTTTTGACTCTGCGGGGAGCTTCAGCAGCTCACGGTCGGCCGCGGTGGCGGTAATGAGCTCAGCCGCCAGCAGCTCGGAGCTCGCTGTCCGCCCTGACTGAGCGCAGTTTTCGGTAAAGCTCTGGATCCCCGTCATACGGCGGAGAAGTTTCGTCTCCGCGACGAAGGTCCCGATACCGGGCTTTTTTACGAGGATTTCCTTTTCGACGAGCGTCTCGATCCCCTTGCGAACTGTGATCCTGCTTACCCCGTAGGCCGCGCAGAGCTGCGTTTCCGTCGGGATCTGCTCACCCTTATGCAGCGTTCCTGAGGATATTTGATTTTCCAGTATTTCAGCGAGCTGATGGTACATCGGCTGCTGGCAGTTTCGTCTGATCTCCATTATCGACTACCTGTTACAGCTTATTCCCTTAATATTCAGGCTACGGGTTTTTATCAGAAGTATACTGCGGTTCCGATCCCTCTGATAGTTTATCCATTGCCTTAACACCTGTTTTTCCGATATTCGTTGTTTCTCAATTAGAAGAAAAATCAATAAGTGAGCTTCCACATATACCGTCTCATGGTGAGCGGGTGATTGCGTTCCTTCGCGAGCGCCTCTCCGAAGGGACGGAGCAGTCCGTCAATCAGGATGGGATTGAAGTATTCCTTTACCGCCGCCGGCACATATCCCGAGAGGTCGTAGTCCTTCGCGTCGAGAACGGTGACCTTTGCATCCATACGCTGTAGGAAGCTGAGCGCACGGAGATCGATCTCGCGGGTCGGGCCGTCATTGACCAGCAGGAGATAGGGCTTGTCCTTTTCCGCAAGCTCAAAGGGGCCGTGGAAGAATTCTCCGGAGTGGAAGGAGGCCGAATCGATCCATTGCATCTCCATCAGGATAAAGCTCGAAAAAGTATACGCGACCCTTACAGTGGCTCCCGAGCTCATCACATAGATCATGCGGTCACCGGCGTATTCTCTGCCGAATTTTTCGGCCTGAGGCAGGACATAAGGAATCGCGTGATCGATGCAGTCATAGATCCCGCGGCAGCCCTTTATCAGATCGGAATAATCGGCATATCCCTCGTATTGCTCGAGGATCTCGGACGCGAGCTCGAGGCATTTGGTCAGCTTCTGCATCTTCGCGGAATAACTCTCGTGGAAGCCGTGGACGATGGCATGATCGGAATTCGCAGCCAATGCCGCGCCGGGATCGTTGGTCAGGCAGATGACGGGGGCACCTGCCGCGCGGGCATTTGCCGCAGCAGTAACGGTTTCGGGGGTCTTTCCGCCCAGAGAGCAGGCGATCACGATGCTTTCGGGACCGAGCGTGACGGGCGGGGCATAATTGAATTCATTCGCAGTATAAAGCTCGGTGCGCAGTTTTTTCGCGTTTTTTGAAAGGAAGTATTTCGCCGGATAAAGATCCGCCATGGAAGCGCCGCAGCCGACAAAAAAGACATTGCCGACATCGGGATGAGCGCTTTTTACATTAGAAACGATTTCCTGGATATTCATATTTTCCTCCCGTGATGATTTCGAGGCTGCCTGATAGATGACAGTAGTTTAATAATATAACATTATATAACATTATACAATGATCTTTTTCCGGCGAAGCTGCGTCGGAAGAGACAGATATTAGTGTTGACAAACGCAATACGCGGAATTACACTTTTTATTGTATATCGAAAAGATGTTATAAAATGTTATTAAAACGGGACGAAAGCTGTTTTATACCTCCGGCATTTTATGAGCGTCGCATCGGGAAAAGAAAGGCGGCAGGTCTGTGGAAAATATCAGAATAATTGCTATCGGTGATAATGTTTGCGACAAGTATCTTTCGAGAGGACTGATGTATCCCGGCGGACAGTGCGTCAACACCTGCGCCTACGCCGGAATGAACGGCATCGAGACCGCTTATCTCGGAAAATTCGGGGATGACGAGGTCGCTGCCTGTCTGAAAAACACACTTTCTCTTCTGAATGTGGACTGCAGCCGGTGCCGCGAATATCCGGGTGAGAACGGCTTCGCTCTCGTGACTCTTAAAGGTAATGACAGAGTGTTCCTCGGCAGCAACAGAGGCGGAGTCGCAAAAGAGCATCCTTTCTCCTTTACGAAGGAGGATCTGGATCATATCCGCGGTTTTCAGCTGATATATACCAATCTGAACGCCTATATCGAGGATGATCTGCCGCTGCTCGGTACGCTCGGAGTGCCGATCGCCTTTGATTTTTCGGTCGAGGACGATATGTCATATTTTGAAAGGGTATGCCCTTATACGACGGTGGCTCTGCTTTCCTGTGCGCATCTGACTGACGGGCAGAGGGAGGAGAAGATGCGGAAGGTCGCGGCCATGGACGTCCCCATAGTGATCGGGACTGTCGGTGAGGCCGGGTCGTACGTCTTGTACAGAAATAGGTTTTATTACACGGAAGCGATCCGTGCCGATAAGATCATAGATACCATGGGAGCGGGAGACAGTTATTTTGCAGCCTTTCTTTGCAGCCTGCTGAAAAGCTCACAGTCCGGGGCGCTGCTCTCGGATGACGAGGAGTTTAATTTGACGAGGATACGCGCCGCGATGGCGGAGGGAGCGGCGTTTGCCGCACGCATCTGCGCGACGGAGGGAGCTTTCGGATACGGAGTCCCCATCACCGGCAGGACCACGGTCTGATATGCGGGAGCACAAAAAAATACCATGACAAAAGCCTTTCTTCTCAATACGGAAATACTAAAGGATGAAGCACTGTTTTCATTCTGGATTTCGCGTATGCCTGTTTCAAGACGGGAAAAGCTCATGCGGTACCGCTTCGACTCGGACAGAAGACTTTCGCTGGGTGCGGGAGTGCTTTTGTATCAGGAATTAGAAAAAAGAGGGCTGTCTGGAGCGGAAATTACTGCGGATGAACATGGAAAGCCTGCTCTTCCCGCGGAATGCGGCCTGCATTTCAGCCTGTCGCACAGCGGAGTCCTGGCGGTATGTGCTGTATCGGATAAAAATGTCGGTATCGATGTGGAGATACACAGACCCGGCAGTGAGAAGTTGCTGCGCAGGATAGGCACCGAATATGAAAACGAACGCTTCTTATCTTTTGCCGACAGTGAGAAGATGAAGGTTTTTTTCAGGTTATGGACCATGAAGGAGGCCTTTCTGAAATACGAGGGCGTGGGCCTGGGCCTCGATATGAGACACCTGGAATGCTCCTTCGATCCGCCATATACAATAAAAAAGGATGGTGTCCTTCAGCCGCTTTGCTATTATGTGACAGAACCGAGGGCCGGTTACAGCCTGTCGTTATGCTCCTGTGAGGAGCCCGGAGATATGGATATCACTGATATGACCGAAGAGGTCGACGCTCGCCGTTAAGTACCGGCGCTGAGGAAGTCTGACAGGTCTATCCATAATAATGTTTGAGACTGTGACAGGGCAATTTTGTCTGAAAACCCGATAACCATGAAAAACAGGCTGCTGTGCGAAAATGCACGGCAGCCTGTAAAATACCGGCGGCTTATTGCGGTTTTCTGAAAGGATGAGGCAGGGAAGGGAGAGAACGTCTCTCGGGCCCCACAAAAAAGATCGAAATGGTACCGGGACCGGCATGCGCGCCTATGACAGCGCCAATATTTGTGATCATGAAAGGCTTCCGTCCGGTATATGACCTGATGCTTTCAGCGAGGCCTTCGGCATCACTGAGACAATCGGCATGGGCGATGATGTATTCACTCGAAGGATTCTCTGCAGTCTCAAGATACTTGTCGCAAAGCTCTTTTATTGAACGCTTGCGTCCGCGTACATTGAAGACTCCGACGAGACGCCCCTCATCATTGACGTGCATGACGGGCTTGATCGTGAGCACTGCGGCAGCCTTTGCAGCCGTAGCGGAGATGCGCCCGCCGCGGCGAAGGTATTTCAGATCGTCCACGGTGAACCAGTGATTGATGCGCAGGCGGACATTTTCGACATAAGACTTAAGCTCATCGAGAGAAACTCCGGCATCACGTCTTTTTACGGCGAGATAGACAAGGAGTCCCTGGCCCGCACAGGCTCCGAGGCTGTCTATACAGTAGAGCTGTCTATCGGGATACTTCTCGCTCAACTCATCAGCGACCATACAGGCCGTGCTGTAAGTAGAACTCAGGGCAGACGAAAAACCGATATAGATGACATCTCTTCCGGCGGAGAGCTCTTCCTCGAAAAGGTCGGAAAAATCAGCAGGGTTGACTCCCGAGGTCTGGAACAGCTCACCCTGGCGCATTTCTTCATAAAATGAATTGATATCGATATCGAAACCCGCAGTAACGAGTCCCGTGGAGGTTTTCAACACGGAGAGACTTACCATCCGGACCTTCCATTCGTCCAGTACGGAGGTAGGGATATCGCAGCTGCTGTCGGTAATTATCGTATACATGATTACTGTAGGGGCCTCATAAATTTTATAGGGACCGGCGTTCGCAAGAACCGCACAAATCCATATTCTTAAGAAGATTTTATCAAACGGCACAATTACTGTAAACAAGGTTTTCTTATAATAATCTTGCATAGTAATTAAAAATAAAAATACATATGTGAAAAAATGAATTTACATGGCCGTCATTTCGTGCGTTGATCCTGCAGTATAAAACAAACCTCCGGCAAAAGAAAAACGGAAATCGTTTTCTCCGGAGGTTTGTCTGCCACGTGGTTATGTGCGGGCTTCGGTGATTATTTCCCGGCGAGGCGTTTTGCTGCTTCCTCGCGCTCGCGGCAGATGTCCGCCCACTTCGGGAAGGTCTGTAACAGGGCGGTAAAGCCCGTCATCGCGCCGGGGA
>JAZRWL010000199.1:0-12744 GCA_045599685.1 Lachnospiraceae bacterium | reverse complement strand
TTCTGCACCGCCTTCTCTGTTTTCTTTGCCGAAACGGTATCAGCTGCGGCAGCGGTCTCGCTTTTTACGGTCTTGCGCGTCTTTTTGACCGTGCTCTCGACTGCCTCCGTTTCTTCGGATTTCGCCTTCACTTTTTTCGTTTTTACTTCCTGTTTTTCTTTTTCAATAGCCATATTATTCTGCCTCCGACTCTTTAAAAAGTTTATTGATAACATCTGCAAACCCGTGATCGGTTATAACCAGCACGGAACGTTCGTTTTTTCCTATCAGCGTTCCCAGCTCCTCCCTCGTCCCGAAGCTATAAGGCTCCACTCTGCGGGATCGGCATAACGATATGAATCTGTCTCTCGTGTTCTCCGATGCGTCCTTCGCTATTATCACCAAAGCCGCTCTGCCCGCTTTGATGCTTTCCGTAGCGGCGAGCTCACCCGACGCGACATTTCCGGACTTCATGGCAAGACCTATCATTCCGGCCAGTCTGTTTTTTGTCAAACCTCAGTATCCTCTCCTATTTCTCCGAGAGTATCCTCGCCGAAATTCTCGATGAGATTGCCCTCTTCATCATAATAATCGTCAATATATCCGATCTCGTCGAAGAGACCGCTTTCACGGGCCTGCGATTCGCTCTTGATATCGATCTTGTATCCGGTCAGCTTCGCGGCGAGGCGGGCATTCTGTCCCACCTTACCTATCGCGAGCGACAGCTGGAAGTCCGGCACCACGACGAGTGCGGTACGCTCCTCGTCATCCGCGAGCACTGCAATGATCTTTGCGGGGCTGATGGCGTTCTCTATGAATTCGGCGGAGGATTCGCTCCAGTTTATGATGTCGATCTTTTCGCCGAAGAGCTCATCCACGACGGCGTTTACACGGCTGCCGTTCACACCGACGCAGGCGCCGATAGGATCGACCTCGGGCGAATTCGACCACACAGCCATCTTCGTTCTGGAACCGGGCTCACGCGCGATCGCCTTTATCTCGACTATGCCGGTCTGAAGCTCCGCAACCTCGGCCTCAAACAGCTTCTTGACGAGCTCGGGATGAGTCCTTGAAACGACGATCTTCGGGCCGCGGGTTGTATTGCGCACCTCCTGTACATAGACCTTGATGCGCTCGTTGTGTATATAATTCTCCGACTTGACCTGCTCGCTCTCCGGGAGATTCGCATCAGCCTTGCCGAGATTGATGTTGACATTCTTTCCGTAGCGGTCCTGGATCGTGCCCGTAACGACGGTATGCTCCTTCGACGCAAACTGATCGAAGACCGATTTTCTCTCTTCTTCTCTTATCTTCTGGAGGATGACATTTTTTGCGTTCATGGTCGAAATACGCCCGAACTGCTTTGAGTCGATATCCTTTCTGACGATATCGCCCACATTGTAAAGCTCGTTGAGCTTCCGGGCCTCTTCGAGGCTGATCTGCATCACGGGATCGGTCACCTCCTCGGTGACTTCCTTTTCGAGATACAGCTGATACTCTCCGGTCTCGCGGTCAACATGAGCCTTGACATTGTCAGCCTTGCCGAACTGGTTTTTGCAAGCAGTAATGAGGGAACTTTCAATGGCTTCAAGGAGCGTATCCCTGCTGATGCCTTTTTCCTTCTCAAGGAGCTTAACTGCTTCGATCAACTCTGTGTTCATTTTTTGATCCTCCGTTTAAAAATCAATAGACAAACGTATCAATGCGATATTCTTACGTTCAATTTCCATGTCGGGAGCGTCTTCAAAGCCGATGATCACCGTATCATCGGAAAAGCCCTTCAGGACGCCGGTGAATTCCTTTACCTTGTCCACCGCTCTGAACAGCTTTACGTCAACATCCTTTCCCACGCTCTTTTCAAAATCCTTTTCCTTTTTGAGCTGGCGTCCGAGTCCAGGCGAGCTCACCTCCAGAATGTAGGCATCCGGGATAAAATCCTGTCTGTCCAGCTCGTCGCTCAAGAACCTGCTCACCGTCTCGCAATCATCGATGTTCACGCCGCCGGGCTTGTCGATGTAAGCGCGAAGGTACATTTCCTGGCCTTCCTTGACATATTCGACATCGAACAGTTCCAGCCCGTTCTGCGTTAGGAACGGCAGGAGCATCGCCTCCGTACGACTCTCATATTCCTGTGATCTCGTCAACTCGAATCCCTCGGTCCTCAGATAAAACTTGTGGAGTGGGCCAAACCCACTCCACTCAAAGTCTCATATGTTACATGATGATAATATCACGGTGTTTCTTACTTTGCAAGGGGAATTTGTTCAAAAAAAAACCCCTGTATGAACAGAGGTCCCGAAAAGGAGATAGCCAATAGGGGAATCGAACCCCTGTTTCCGCCGTGAGAGGGCGGCGTCTTAACCGCTTGACCAATTGGCCGTATAAAAAGGCGTTCCAGTCGAGGCGACAGGATTTGAACCTGCGACCTCTGCGTCCCGAACGCAGCGCTCTACCAAACTGAGCCACGCCTCGATGCGAACCTTATTATATCCACCGACTTTTGATATGTCAAGAAGAACAATTGAATTTTATTTAGTTTATTTTCTGACAATTATACTTGTGTTCTCACGCGGAAGCACACTTCAGTCAAGCAGAAGCTCCGCGATCTGAACGGTATTGGTGGCCGCTCCCTTTCTCACCTGATCGCCGCAGCACCACAGGCAAAGACCGTTCTCATCGGTAAGATCAGGACGGATGCGACCGACGAAAACAAGATCCTGATCGGAGGTGTCGAGAGGCATCGGATATTTTTTATTCCCGAGATCATCTACGAGCACACAGCCGGGCGCCCCGGATATGACCTTTCTGGCCTCCGCCACGCTCACCGGCCGGTCAAAGCGGCAGGTGACTGAGATGGAATGCGAACGCACGACGGGCACACGGACGCAGGTACAGCTGACCCTCAGCTCCGGAAGATGCATGATCTTGCGGCTCTCATACTGCATCTTCATCTCCTCCGTAGTATATCCCGACTCCTGCTCCCCGCCTATCTGAGGGATGAGATTATAGGCTATCTGATAAGGGAAGACCTTTGGCTCGCAGGGCTTTCCATCGCGGCAGGCATCGACCTCCTCCGCGAGCTCCACGGGGCCGCCTGCTCCGGCGCCAGAGACCGCCTGATAGGTGGAGGCGACGATGCTGCGTATGGGAGCAATTGAATTCAGCGCGTTTACAGCCACGTCCGTGACGATGGTCGAGCAGTTCGGATTGGAAATGATACCGTGATGCTTCTTCGCGTCCTCCGGATTGATCTCCGGAATGACGAGCGGGACCTCGGGATTGAGACGGAACGCTGACGAATTGTCCACGAACACAGCCCCCGCAGCCACGATGGCAGGTGCGAATTTCTTTGCGATGCCCTTCTCAGCAGCTCCGAGAACGAGATCTGCACCGGCAAAGGCTTCCTCGCAGGCTTCTCTTACCGTGATCTCCTCACCGCGGAAAGGCACTGTCTTTCCGGCGCTGCGGGCGCTCGCGAGGGGTATGAGCTTCCCTACGGGAAAATTCCTCTCCTCCATGATCTTCAACATCTCACGGCCTACCGCTCCGGTAGCGCCCAATACTGCGACTGTATAGTTTTTCATGATCATTCTCCGGTCAAAACATGCTTCGGTTTTTACACCCGATTTTCTGCGGTTATACCACACAGGCCCTTCATATGCAAGTATTTCGCGGTATTTTCGGCATTCCCGCCCGAAAATCTCCCGTGTTTAACGGAGGACCGGTGGTCGCCCTTCGTTAAACGGACCGCTCATTTTTCATAAAATACCACTTGCAATCATCCGGAAAATCTGATATATTTTTATTCGCTTTTGCGGATAACCCCTGAGCGGATAAAAGTTGTGAGGTGAGAATAATGGCTAAGTGCGAGATCTGCGGAAAAGGTGCTCATTTTGGAAATAATGTGAGCCACTCTCATAGACGGTCTAACAAAATGTGGAAATCCAATGTCAAATCTGTCCGTGTAAAGGTAAACGGCAGCGCACAGAGGATGTATGTATGCACTTCCTGCCTGAAGTCAGGTCTGGTAGAGAGAGCATAAACCTATCCCTTCATGGAATAAAGATATAGGCGTGATCATGTGATCACGCCTTTTCTTTTTCCGTAAAAGAGGATCAAGGCCTTCATACTTTCACGAGGCGGCATTGAAGCCCCGCAGGATGACGGAGCACAAATGCAAAACGGGCTGCATGACAAAAAAAGGAGGAGCCAAAGGCTCCTCCTGCCTGATCACTTCTTCGCCTCTTCCTTCAATGAATCGATAGCCTCGTCTACCTCGGGATCATCGATCTTTCCCTTTTTCGTGAACCTGTTGACAAGATCGGGCACCATATCCATCGCCTTCATGACAGCGGTTTGATCCTTCAGGCTGATCAGGCGAGTAGTCCCATTGTGAATGACGAGCGCCGCGGTAGGCGAGATCTTCGCGCTCATGCCGCCGCCCTCGCTTACCTTTGACTTTCCGTCATTCACCGCAGCTCCGGCCCCGGCGCCGATGCTGATATCTACGAGAGGGAGGATGATAGTATCATTCACCGTGATGGGATCGCCCACTACAGTCTTCGCCGTCGCGCAGGCATCGATGCTCTTCAGCATCGCTTCGATCGCCGCACCCGCTCTGCTCTTCCCGTTTCCGTTGCAATTTCCGTTTGCCATCTATAGTTCCTCCTTCAGCTTTTTTGCTCTCCTAAGTACCTTTTTGAAACGCCTGTCAATGATCATCCTCAGTGCGAAGGCCGCCGCGTGGTTCAGCCTGATATGTCCGGCGACCGCGAGCCCGCCTTCTATGATCTCATTTTCAAAATCTCCCGTCAGGCTCATGCTGCTTCCGAACTTCGGAAAGATCATGCTGTAATATGCTCCGAGTATTTTCCCGGTAGTCGCGGGATCCGAAAGCCCGAGCCTCACCCTGCCCGAGAGCTCGTCAGGCACGTAATGCTTAAACATCCGTCCGAGTCTGCCGAGTACCGTACCCAGCTCTTCTCTTACCTCAGAATCTTCGGCAAAGCCGCGGAGCTTTTCGTATTTTCCGTACAGCTCCTCGATCTTTGCGGTGATATTCCCGTATTTTTGAGCAAGGCGCTCCGGGAGCGGCTGTTTTTCCTCCTGTTCCGGTCTCTCTGACACATTCTCCGCCTGACCGTCAGTCGTTTCTGCGGGGTTCACGGTTTCATCACTTCCGTGAACGGAGCCTGCATCCGTGTCGTCAAAGCTAATCTCCGCTATCTCTCCTTCATCGGCGGGAATATCCTCAGCTTCCGCGGGCGCGGGATCCGGTTCTGTTTTTTTATAGTTTTTTTTCGGAAAAATACGTATACCGAGGAGCTTCACACCGTAATCGAGCTTCGTTCCGCCATCCGGCGCATCCTCCTGTTCCCCGCCGCCGGCAGGCTTATCAAGCAGGAAGTCCGCTCTCACGGAAATGAGATGCAGCAGCCAGGTGACTCTGCCCGAGGCGGCTGCCCGCATTCCGGCATCCGATTTTTCACCGTCACCGTTTATCCGGTATCTGATCGGAACGAAGAGCACGAGGAGTACTATCAGCAGGACGAAGGCCAGTATTCCCAGCAGAGTAAAGCCAATTATCTTTCCTATGAGGGCGAGCACACTAAGAAATTCCATCGTCGTCCTCCTCCAGGAGTCTGATAAAGGCCCTTATATCAGGGCGTCCCAGACGGGCCAGTGCGTCATCGGTAAGCCGCACCAGCAGTTCCAGCGCCTCATCCCGGCCCACTGCGAGGCCGATGATCAGCGGATCTTTTTTCAGATAATACGGCTGTCTGAGATATGAGGTACGGATGATCTCTGCCTGATCATTCTCCGACATGGGCGCAGTCAGCGCATAGAGCTCGCTGACAAATCTGCCTGAACGCAGATCGTCAAGGCTTTGCTCCGGATGCGCAGAAGCGTTTTTCCCCATGTAAAGCTTTTTCAGGTATCTCATTTATCGTCCCGTCTGTTTTCCTTCAATACAGCCCTGTTTTTAATGATATAATCCGCCAGCGAGATCAGCGTAAGGAGCACGGATGCCCAGATCAGCACCTGCTCCGAGACTTTCCAGAAATCAATTTCAAAATGCAGCAGCAGAAACATTATCATAAACAGCTGCACCACGGTCTTCGATTTTCCCCACCAGCTCGCGGCGATCACTATATTGTCCGCTGCCGCCACGAGACGGAAGCCGCTGATGACGAATTCCCTGCCGATCAGTATCACGACCGCCCAGGCCGGGATACGTTCCAGCGCGACCAGGCATATCGCCGCGGATCCTACTAAGAGCTTGTCAGCCAGCGGATCCATGAATTTTCCGAAATTCGTCACCTGATGATTCTTCCGTGCGATATATCCGTCGAAAAAATCGGTAAGGCTCGCCACCACGAATATTCCGAAAGCGATATAATCTCCGCCCGGAATACCCCTTATCAGCAATGCAGCTACGAAAAACGGTATCAGTATCACTCTGAAGGTCGTAAGCTTATTCGGCAGATTCATATATCACTTCTCCGTAAAGATCATACTCGGAGGCGCCTGTGACCTTTGCTGTCACGACATCCCCTGTCAAAAGCTCATTATCCGCCGTGACGAAGATCATCCCGTCCACATCGGGCGCGTCCATGTAAGTCCGTCCCACGTAGACGTCCTCGTCGGCAAGCCTTCCTTCTATAAGCACCTGCAGTCTTCTGTCCTTCTGAGCGGCCGCTTTTTCCGCACTGATGCTCTGCTGCAGCTCCATGATCGCATTTCGCCGGGCTTTCTTCACGGCTTTTTTGATCTGACCGCGCATACGGGCAGCCGGGGTGCCCTCTTCCTTTGAATACTCGAAAACCCCGAGCCTTTCAAAGCGCATCCCGCTCACGAAGTCCAGCAGCTCTTCATAATCCTCCTCGGTCTCACCCGGGAAACCGCTTATGAGCGTCGTGCGTATAGCTATATCGGGCATCGCGACCCGCAGTCTTTCTATGATCGAAGATATCTCGGCGCGGTCCGTGTGCCTTCCCATGCGCTTCAGCACCTCATCCGAGGCATGCTGAATCGGAAGATCTATATAATGGCAGACCTTTTCGCAGCTTGCCATCGTTTCTATCAGCTCGTCGGTGATCTCCTCCGGATAGCAATACTGCAGTCTGATCCAGAGCAGGTCCTCTATCGCGTTCAGCCGGCGCAGAAGCTCTGGAAGAAGCTTCCTGCCGCAGATATCCGTTCCGTACAGTGTAGTCTCCTGCGCTACGATGATAAGCTCCTTTACACCGGCGGCAGCGAGCTGTTCCGCCTGTGACACGAGCTGCTCCGGAGGATAGCTGCGATACTTTCCACGGACTGAGGGTATCACGCAATATGTGCAGTGCTTGTCACAGCCCTCCGCGATCTTCAGAAAAGCATAATGTCCCGGTGTACTGAGTACGCGCTCATGGCAGCCGGAGAGCGGAGAATCTATGTCGCGAAGCCTTGTAAGGCTCTTTTCGCCGCCATTTGCTATATCATCCAGCAGCTCGCCGATCTCTTCATACGCCGCCGTTCCGACGACCGCGTCCACCTCGGGGAGCTCGCTTCTTATCTCCTCACTGTAGCGCTGCGCGAGGCAGCCGGTCACTATAAGGGAGCGGAGCTTCCCGGTATGTTTCAGACGCGCTTCCTCGAGAATCACATTGATGCTCTCCTCCTTTGCGTCCCCGATGAAGCAGCAGGTATTGATAATGATCACATCGGCTGCCGTATCATCGTCGGTGAGTTCATGCCCTCTGTCGCGGATAATACCGAGCATCACTTCGGAATCGACCAGATTCTTGTCGCAGCCCAGAGAGATCAGATGGATCTTCATACCTTTCCGTCTTCGTCGGACTCGTAATTCTCGTAATTGTCGCTTTCCTCCTGCAGAATATGAACCTTGTCATCCATGATCTCGTCTACTGCCATGGAAAGCGCTTTTTTCGCTACATCGTCGTTTTTTTCCGCCGCGATGATCTGACGGGCGCGCTTTGAAGTCGCCATAACAATCGAATAACGGCTGTTCACGATTACTTCGTCAGGAGTCTCCGAAGACTCGTTGACCTTTTGCATCATTTCGACATAAGAAGGATGTACTATCATTTTTTCTCCTGTTCTGTTATTTCAATATCTCATCCAGCTCTTTGCTCAGGGCTTCGGCGTGCGCGAGCATAGCCGCACGCTCCTCCGGGGACTGCTCTTTTCCGTTTATTATATCGTACAGAAGAGCCGTCGTTTCCTCGACAGAGTGGTTGATTATAATATTGTCGTAGCGGCCGATATAATCGGCTTCCCATCTCGCCTGAGACAGTCTGCCGTTTATCTGCTCCTTTGATTCGCTGCCGCGCTTTTTCAGGCGGGCGGTGAGCTCGGCGATCGATGGCGGGAGCATGTAGACCGATACCGAAGGCAGATCATGCTTCGCGATATTCATGGCCCCTACTACCTCGATATCAAAGAGCACGTCCTTTCCCTCGTTAAGCGTCTTCTCAGTGTATTCGAGCGGAGTCCCGTAGTAATTTCCCTGATACTCGGTATATTCGAGGAGCCTGTTGTCATTTATCATGAGTTCAAAGAACTCGCGGCTGATGAAGTAATACTCTCTGCCGTTCACCTCTCCGGGGCGCGGAGCCCTCGTGGTCGCGGAGGTGGAGAATGAAAATGTCTCCGGATGAGCCTCCATGAGCCTTTTTATTACGGTGCCCTTTCCGACTCCGGAAAAGCCCGAGATCACTATGATTTTTCCTGATTTCATTTCTTGCCTCTATTCGATGTTCTGCACCTGTTCACGAATCTTTTCGATATCGGTCTTGATGCCGATAGCGATCTCGGAAATATCCACACGATTGCTCTTTGACAGGATGGTGTTTGCTTCCCTGTTCATTTCCTGCGCGATGAAATCCAGACGCCGCCCTATCCCGTCGGGATCGGCACTCTCAAAGGTCTGCCTCATCGACTTGATATGGCTCTTCAGCCGCACGGTCTCCTCATCGACGCAGACCCTGTCGGCATAGATCACCACCTCGGTCATGATACGCGCCTCATCCACCGCCGGATCATCCAGCGTCTCCCGGACCTTTGCGTACAGCCTGCTGCGGTACTCGTTTATTATCTGCGGAGCGCGTTCCTCTATGCGCAGGACGCTGTCCTCTATCACGCCGAGCTTTGAAAGGATATCCTCCTTCAGCCTCTCGCCCTCCTCACAGCGCTGCCTGTCAAAAGCGGCTCCGGCCTCACGCAGCGTCTCTACGGCGAGCTCCTGCAGCCTTTCTTCATCAGCCTCGTCATGAACGAGAGTGAAGACCTCCGGCAGAGCCATCAGCTCGGAAGCTGCCTTTATCGGCTGCAGGCCGAAGCGTGCGCTCATATCCTGTGAAAAGCCCACATATTGCTCAGCGAGCTTTTTGTTATAGATCAGTACCGCGTCATTGTCTCCGAAGGCCTCGCAGGTCACGAAAATATCGAGCTTTCCGCGCCTCGCAAAGCTCTTCACCTCCTGACGGAGGCGTCCTTCCGCGGAATTCATCCTGCGCGGGAGCTTGATACCGAGGTCCAGATAACGGTGGTTCACACTCTTGATCTCTATTGTCAGTTTTTCAGTCTCGGTCTGCCTTTCGGCTCTTCCGAAGCCCGTCATGCTTCTGATCATAACTTCCGTCCCTTGACTAACTTAATCAGAATTATTATAATTCATGGAGTTTTTTTAGTCAAGGGAGACAAAAATGGCATTAGACGGAACGGTTACGGCGGCGCTCTGTGCCGAGCTGAAGGAAAAACTCACCGGTGGCCGCATCTCAAAGATCACCCAGCCTGAAAAGGATGAAATACTGCTCACTATCCGCAGGGATTCCGATCAGCATCTCCTGCTCATGTCCGCGAATGCTTCTCTCCCCTTCATTTTTCTGACCGACACTTCAAAGCCCTCTCCCGCCGCGGCGCCCGCCTTTTGCATGGCGCTGAGAAAGCATATCGCAAACGGCAGGATAATAAACGTGGAGCAGCCCGGCCTCGAGCGCATCCTGAGGATTGGGATAGAGCACCTCGACGAACTGGGAGATTACCGGATAAAGCATCTCGTGATCGAGCTCATGGGAAAGCACAGCAATATAATCTTCACCACTGACGACGACACGGTGATCGACAGTATAAAGCGCGTCCCGCCGTCCTTAAGCTCCGTGCGCGAGGTCCTGCCCGGCAGAAAATACTTCATCGCGCGCACGGTAGAAAAGGACGATCCCCTGGAGGCTTCGGCGGAGGACTTTCGGGCGAAGCTCCTCTCCTGCCCCGAAGGCGTGGGAAGAGCCATCGTCGACTGCTATACCGGACTCAGTCCGTATATGGCGCAGGAAGTAACGTACGCGGCAGGCGTCGATTCCGACAGGCCGTTTTCCGCCTGTACCGAAACCGAGGCTCTCGCTCTGTCGTCACAGCTCATCGGACTTTCCGAAGCGATAAAAGCAGGCCGTTTTGAGCCGCGCATATATTACCGGAATGAAAAGCCCGTCGAATTCTCAGCTTTTAAAAGCGTCTTATACGCGGATCTCGAGTCACACGGCTTTGATTCGGCAAGCGATATGCTCCGCGCCTTTTACGCTGAGCGCAATACCGTAAACAATCTCCGTCAGCGTTCCGCCGACCTGAGAAAGCTCACCGATACGGCTCTCGAACGCAGCCGCAAGAAGTACGAGCTGCAGCTCTCTCAGGAAAAAGACGCCGGAAAGCGTGACAAATACAGAATATACGGCGAGCTGCTGCAGGCCTACGGCTACGGATATGAGGCCGGCGAAACCTCCCTCACCGTCACGAATTATTACGACGGAAAGGAGCTCACCATCCCGCTCGACAAGGAGCTCACCGCCATCGAGAATTCCAAAAAATACTTTGAACGGTATCAGAAGCTGAAGCGCACGCATGAGGCTCTGACCGGACAGCTGGAAAAATCAAAAAGTGATATAGAGCATCTCGAATCCATAAAAGAGGCCATTTCAGCCTCAGTGACAGAGGACGATTTCGCTCAGATAAGACAGGAGCTCTCCGACTGCGGTTATGTCAAAAAACACGAGAACGGCACGAAGAAAAAAAAGATAAAATCACAGCCGCTGCACTATATCACGGCGAGCGGCTCCCATATCTATGTAGGGAAAAACAACTATCAGAATGAGGAGCTCACCTTTTCTCTCGCCGACGGAGGCGACTGGTGGTTCCACGCAAAGGGCGTGCCCGGCTCGCATGTGATATTGAAATGCGGCGCTCTCGAACCGGAGGACGGGGATTTTGAAGCGGCAGCCGCGCTCGCCGCGCTGCATTCCGCCGCTAAGGCTGCGTCCAAAGCCGATGTCGATTATACGAAAAAGAAAAATATCAAAAAGCCTGCCGGAGGCAGGCCCGGCTTCGTGATATATCACACGAATTATTCAATGTCTGTAGCACCGGGTATGCGCGAGGAGCTGAAGCCCGTGAAATAAGCGGCAGCGGAGCCGGAAAGTCAGGTCCGAAACGTTGGATCGTACCTGACATTTTTGCGGATATTACCGATGCATACCGTCCCGGCATATCGACTGCTGTCCGATTATTACACTTACGGGCTAAGACGCCGCTCCTATGATATAGAGCGCGAGCCCTATGACAAAGACCGAGCCGTTCAGTATCGCGCCCAGCTTCCACTTCAGCTTTCCTTCCATGCCCACGGCAAAATGGCCATACAGGGTCACGATGAGTCCCGCGAGTGAGATGAGCAGTGAGAATATACCCGCCCAGGCAAAAATGAGTCCCAGAGTGCCTGCCGTCACCACCGCTAAAACGACGCAGAGGATCAGCAGCACCGCCGAAACGGAAAACAGTGCTATCGACACCTGCATATAGCTCAACGAGCGCAGCTTATCTCTTAATGTTTTTTTCTTGAATACATCCATATCAGGCCTTCAGTTCATCCAGTGTGAGCTCATATGAGGGCAGGAACTCACCGATGAATATCTTTACCTCCGGTAGCTCCATGTCGTCCAGTCTCGCCCTGACAGAAGCCTTTGCGCCGGAAAATTCTCTGTTTCCTGCCTTTTCCTCTTCTATACACTTGATAAACGCCGAGAGCCTGTCTGCGGCCTTTACGAGCTTCCAGAGGTACTCATCCTCCGGCTGCATGAAGAAGAACTCCTCATATTCGCCGCGGATATCGTCCGGCAGGAGCGATAAGAGCTTGTCCGCAGCCTCATCCTCGACCTTTTTGAACGCTTCTCTGGTATCGGTATTGTAATATTTGATGGGTGTCGGCATATCACCGGTGATTATCTCGGGAGAATCATGGAAGATACCTATGAGCGCTGCCTTTGACGCGTCAAGCGCTTTCCCGAGCCGTTTATTACCGATGACTGCGAGCGCGTGCGCAATCATCGCCACTTCCTGCGAATGCTCGCTGATATTCTCCGGATAACTGTTGCGCATCAACGCCCAGCGCTCGATATATTTCATACGTGAAAGCATCGCGAAAAAATGACTGCTCATATCCTGCCTCTTATCCCCGTGATCAACGATACGTGCCGCTCGGCGCGGCTCACTATTACATTAGTACTGTCGTGATTATACACCAGAAAGGGACAAATAACAACGAGCGCGGGACAGACCTTCCTACGTGCCAAAATATGACTTTTCTTTCAACGGCACCGGTCGCAAAGCCTCTTAACAGAACCAAAAGACCTCCGCTACAAAACGAAGGTCTTTTTGGCAAAAAAAGAAGCGCGAGACGGGGATCGAACCCGCGACCCCCACCTTGGCAAGGTGGTGCTC
>JAZRWL010000198.1:0-3178 GCA_045599685.1 Lachnospiraceae bacterium | reverse complement strand
CACTACCTCGGCTCCGCAGAGATCCGCATCTCCTCCGAGCTCTTGTGTCATGACATGCGAGCTGATCGCCGTAGGAGTCGCGAAGATGCTGAGAAGCGTCATCAATCCGACACCGCGGTATCCCATGAGTATCGCGGGAGTGACGCAGACGAGCGGGATCACGATGAGACGCATAATGCAGCAGTATACGAGGTCCTTTTTGTACTTCGGGATGTTCGTGAAGGAAAAGCTTGCGCCCAGGATGAGCAGTGCGAGAGGATTGGCCACACCGGCCATATCCTTGACGACCGAGACAACGATGTCGGGAAGCTCGATATTAAGGAGCTTGAAGAACAGCGCGAACAGTGCGGCGATGACATAAGGGTTCTTGAAGATCTTTTTCACGAGCATCAGCGGAGTGGGACGTTCCTTGCCGTTGAAGTAGGTGAGCAGCACCACGCAGGCGACGTTGAAGAACGGTACGATGACAGCCATCAGAATAGAAGGAATGGCCATATTATCACTGCCGTATATATTGCTGACAAGGGGCATTCCGAGTACGACGAAGTTCGCACGCCACATGGCCTGTACGAGCACGCCTCGCTTAGAACGGTCCTTTTCGGTGAGCGTCACGAGAATGAATACCGCGATGAGAAGCAGCGCCACCGCTACGATGCCGTAGACTATGACGCCCGAATCGGCGATATCCTCGATCTCTATGGTATAGATGTTCTTGAACATCAGGCAGGACATGAAGACCTTGAAGCAGACAGAGTTCATCTTTTTCAGCGAATAATCGTCGATGAGCTTTACCTGTCTTATTAGGTAACCTACTGCCATCATCACAAAAAGCGGAAATACTGCCTTGAGTGATACAATTAAATTCTCAGCCATTTTGCCATCTCCCTTTAATCGCTAAGCATTTCATGCATTATTGCCTTGTAAACATCCTGATTGGCCTCTCTCCAGCGGTCACACATCATTTCGGCCTGCTCGACCGACGGAACGGAGAGCTCGAGCTTTATCAGAATGTTCCTGCCCTCACGCAGCTCGCATGAGACCATATAATCTCCGGCCTCACCTTCGCAATAGGTGGCGATGATGCCGACCTCGCTGCGCAGTCTGTTCCTGTTCTCGTCAAGGAATCCGTCCATCTCGTTCCGGATGACCTCGGGAATGGTATTACCGAAATATTCCAGAGCCTCCTCGCCTTCGCGCGTAAGCTCGAAGTGAACGTAGTTGCGCATGGGATTGTCCTTTACAAGATGCGACTCCAGCAGCTCGTCGATCGCCTGCTGGAAAACATAATAGCCGCAATAATCCTTCCCCAGCATAAAATCCGAGAGCTGGGAACGGGTCAGAGGAAACTTCACCTGCTTCAGCAGGTAAAGGATCATGAGTTTGTATGTGGTGATCTGTTCAGCGGGCATATCAAAACCTCCAAAGTCGAAACAAAGTAATAATAGCAAGAAGGCGGTATAAAATCAAGAATCAGAATTCGGACCTGTGAGGCATGACTGTCGGCGTTGATGTACCTTTTATATTGACGTTTCGGTTTTTTCGGTTTATAGTGAAAAAGCATATCAGTATAGTTCTATTTCCCCTTTTCTCATTTCGAAGAAGATCACATAGCATATGAAGGAGAATTTATGCACGCTGAATTAAGCACACTTTCCCTGCAGGATTTGCGCGGCCTGGCAAAGAGCTACGGACTGAAAGGCATATCCGCGTTAAAAAAAGCAGATCTGCTGGTGCGTCTCAGGGAATATGAGGCCTCAGCTCCGGCTTCCGATGCTGCCGTCGTAAAGCATAGGACGTCAGTAAAAAAAGCCGCCGAGAAGGACGCCGCCCCTGCCGCCCTGCCTGAGAAAAAGCACAGAGGCCGTCCCCGCAATGATCAGATCGCGGAGCCGACAGCACAGGAGAATATACAGACAAAAGCTGCAGCGATGAAGCCTGAAGATGCCGAAACGTCACATCCCGGCGAAGAGAATACGGATACTGCGAATAAAAGCGGGGGGTTCCCGGCAGGCGAGTCCGCCAATACAGCTGTCCCGCGTCAGGGCAGAAGGCTCAGATCATATGAACAGCCGGCACTCGCAAAGCAGCAGGACCAGTCCGGGAGACGCTCATATAACAATGAAAACCAGCAGTACCGCAAGCAGGGCCGCGCAGATTTCAGGCGTCAGGACAGCCGTGAAAACAGGGATTACCGCATGGTCCGCGACAGCCGTCTGCAGGATAGCCGCGACAGCCGTACTTATCAGGATGCTCAGGAAAAGGAATTCCGTGAGCAGCGCGATTACAGAGAAAACCGCGAGGCCAGAGAGCGGGAGGCCAGAGGCGATCAGGCGCCGGGCGTAGAGGATATGTCCGCGCTCGACTCGGGCGTGCCGGCTCACGGTATACTCGAGGTCATGCCGGAAGGCTACGGCTTCATCCGCTGTGAGAATTACCTGCCGGGCGACAATGATGTATATGTTTCGCCCACTCAGATCAGACGTTTTAATCTCAAGACCGGAGACCTGATCTACGGCTCCATAAGGATCAAGACAGGGACGGAAAAATTCGCCGCCCTGCTCTATGTGAAGACGATCAACGGCGACACCCCCGCGGTGCATGAAAAAAGACCGAATTTTGAGGATCTGACGCCTGTTTTCCCGGATGAAAGGATCCATCTCGAGCTCGCCGGAGGGAAACTCGCGATGAGGGTGGTGGACCTTTTCTCCCCCATCGGCAAGGGACAGAGAGGCATGATCGTATCCCCGCCGAAGGCAGGAAAGACCACGCTTCTGAAGCAGATAGCGAATTCGGTCACGAAAAACCATCCCGAGATGCATGTCATCATCCTGCTCATCGATGAGCGCCCCGAGGAGGTCACTGATATAAAAGAATCCATCGCAGGGGAAAAGGTAGAGGTAATATATTCGACCTTCGACGAGCTCCCGGAACATCATAAGAGAGTATCGGAAATGGTCATAGCGAGAGCGAAAAGGCTGGTCGAGACAGGCAAAGAGGTAATGATCCTGCTCGATTCCATCACGAGGCTCGCCCGCGCCTACAATCTTGTCGTGGCTCCAAGCGGCAGGACCCTGTCAGGCGGTCTCGATCCTTCGGCGCTTTATATGCCGAAGAAATTTTTCGGAGCCGCCCGCAATCTGAAGGAGGGAGGAAGCCTAACGATCCTTGCCACCGCTCT
>JAZRWL010000197.1:0-3759 GCA_045599685.1 Lachnospiraceae bacterium | reverse complement strand
CCCCTCTAATCTGCTACATTTATGCTGTGATCAGCGGAAACATTAATATGATTACCGTTCAGAGGTGACAGCATGGAACAATACAAGATCCTAATCGTTGATGATGAGGAGCGCATGGGAAAGCTCCTGCATGATTTTCTTTCAAAGGCCGGATACAGGGTGACAGAGGCAGCTGACGGCGAAGCGGCACTTAATATTTTTTTGAGTGACGGAACTCTTGATCTGATAATACTGGATGTCATGATGCCGAAGATGGACGGCTGGGAGGTACTCACCAATATCAGAAAGCTCAGTCGTATACCGGTCATCATGCTGACGGCACGTTCTGACGAAGCAGATGAGCTGAAGGGCTTCAGCCTCGGCGTGGATGAGTATATTTCAAAACCCTTCAGTCCGAAGGTCCTTGTCGCGAGAGTAGAGGCTATTTTACGGCGCTTGAATGACGATAAGGCCGAGGTACTCGAGGTTGGCGGAATACTCGTGAACAAGGCGGCGCATACCGTGACGATTGACGGAACGAATGTCGAGCTTTCATTCAAGGAATTCGAGCTGCTCACATATTTCATCGAAAACCAGGGCCTTGCGCTGAGCCGCGAGACGATACTGAATAATGTCTGGAATTACAATTATTACGGCGACGCCCGTACCATCGACACTCATGTGAAAAAGCTCCGCAGCAAGCTCGGTGTGAAGGGAGAATATATAAAGACCATCTGGGGGATGGGTTATAAATTCGAGGTCGTGCAGTGAAGCACTCACTAAAGATAAAATATACCCTCCTGATGCTCCTGGTGCTCGCGGCGATCACCGCGATCCTGTTCCTTTTCGTCAATTTCGGCCTTGAGCCCTACGCAGTACGGAACAAACAGAATGATGTACGGAACGCCGTCGCTGCCGTATTGAAATTCGTCGATACGTACAGCGATGATAACAGCGAACATCAGCTGAACCGTCTCGCGGCTACAGACAATCTCGGGATCGGTATCTATTATGTCGGTACAATATGGCCGACTCAGCTCTACACGTCGAACTACAATCTCGATACCGTGGCAAGCCGTTTCAAAAGCTATATGAACGGCGAGACCGTCATGGCCGAAGAGATACTGGAGCAGACTGATGATTTTGTGCTCTACAGGATCTTCGACAACCGCATGAGCGGTGACCAGATTGAGTGTATGGGTTTATACAAAAACCATGCGTATTTCATCACGACCTCTCTGGCAGGCGTCCATGAATCGGTCGTGATTTTCAGCAGGTTTTTGCTGCTTGTCTGTCTTTTCAGTTCGCTGATAGGCGTCATCCTCAATTATTTTCTCTCGCGTAAGCTGGCCGGGCCGATAATCAGACTGGCGAATCTTTCCGCACAGATATCGAACCTCGATTTTTCCGGGAACTACGGCGGCAGTGAAAAAAACGAGATAGGAATACTCGGACAGAACATGAATATCATGTCTGACCGTCTTGAAAAAACGATAAACGATCTGCGTTCGGCCAATATCCAGCTAGGGAAGGATATCGAGCGCATGAATCGCGTCGATATGAACCGGCGTGAGCTTATCGCCAATATTTCTCACGAGCTGAAGACCCCTATTGCTCTGATACAGGGCTTTTCCGAGGGACTGAAGGAGGGCGTGGCTGACGGTGACAAGGAAAACATGGATTATTATTGCGACGTGATAATTGATGAAGCCGCAAAAATGAACAGCATGGTCCGTGCTCTTCTGGAGCTCGATGAGATCGAATCGGGAAATGCCGATCCGGAGTATTCCGAGTTCGATATAAATGAGCTCGTGAGCGGTGTAATACAGAATTCAAAGCTGCTGTTGAAGGATAAGCAGGTGAAGATCGAGCTTGACGCGCCTGAAAGCATACTTGTCAGCGCACCGGAGTATCTGATTGAGGGCGCCTTTACGAATTATTTCAGTAATGCCTGTCATTATGTTTCCGATCCCGGTGTCATCACTATATCCACGCGCCTGACCGACAGAGGGACGGTGAGGGTCTCGGTACATAATACAGGTATGCAGATCCCCGAGGAGGCACTTCCGCGGATCTGGGATAAGTTTTATAAGACAGACAAGGCACGCACGAGAGCCTACGGAGGAAGCGGGATAGGACTGTCCATAGTAAAAAGCACGATGGAAAAACTCCATGGAAGCTGCGGAGTGAATAATACGCCGGACGGAGTGGAATTCTGGTTCGAGATCAGAGCGCTTCGGACTCAATAGAATTGTTCGACAGGAATCTTACGGTCATGCGATCCCAGGCCTCATTTACCTCACGCATGTACCTGATATCTGAGAAAGACGCGCCGTTCGTAAGTGTAAAGGTATTATCATCGTAGCGGATGTTAAAAAACAGGCCGGACACGGCTCCTTCCGGAATGTCGGGGTCGATAGTCTTTACGGTGCGGCTGAGGTTTTCATCGGAAAGCTTCAATACGAGATGGAGGCTCTTCGGAAGTGCCTGTCCTTTGATGAAGGCTGTGCAGACCGGGCGCAGCTCGCCCCAGGTGACACAGCGCTCACCTTCTTCGGCATGGTAATTACCGTTGATCGAGACCGAATAGGGTACACGGAGAGTACCCTCCGTCAGAAGGAATCTGTCGAAGTTTTCCTTCAGAAACAGCTTTGAGGCAAAGTCTTTGTTAGATATGATCTTATGTGCTATCATGTTGCAAGTATAGTTTAGAATCCGAGGTAGGTCAATATGGTCGATCCCGTAAGTATGCGGACTTCCTGTGTTTCTGACGCGGGATCCCGTCCGGAGAAGCCCCGTATGCTGCTCCACAGCTGCTGCGGTCCCTGCTCCACATCCGTTATATCGACGCTCCGTGAGGATTATGAGCTCACGGTATTCTTTTACAATCCCAATATCCATCCGGAGGAGGAATATATCCGGCGTCGGGATGAACAGCTTCGTTTTATCAGAGAATTCGATGACAGTATCACCTTCATCGAGGGAGAATATGACAGCGAGGCCTTCTGTGCGGCTGCGTCCGGTCTGGAAAGTGAACCGGAAGGCGGCTCCCGCTGCAGAGAATGCTTCATCCTGCGTCTGAAAAGGGCGGCGCATGAGGCGGCGGCAGGTCACTTTGACTTTTTCACGACTACGCTCACGGTCAGTCCGCACAAGAATGCGGCTCTGATCAATGAGATCGGAGAAAGCCTCGCAGCAGAGGGCGGCGTGCCCTGGCTCCATTCTGATTTCAAGAAAAAAGACGGTTTTTTAAGGTCGATACGGATGTCAAAGGAATACGGTCTTTACCGACAGAATTATTGCGGTTGCATATTTTCATTGAAAGTAATAGAATAATACTGTTTATAACCGCGTGCATTGCTAACGCTAAGTTTTTTACAGAAATGTCAGGAGGACGTATAGAATGAAGGTATTGGTTATTAACTGCGGCAGCTCATCTCTGAAGTACCAGCTCATCGATTCCGAGACCGAGCAGATGGAAGCAAAGGGACTGTGTGAGCGTATCGGCATCGACGGAAAGCTCACTCATCAGACCACCGGCAAGGACAAGTATATCAACGAGTCCCCCATGCCCGATCACAAGGCGGCAATGAAGATGGTCATGGAAGCCCTGCAGGATCCTGAACACGGCGTTATCAAGAGCACTGACGAGATCTCCGCTATCGGACACCGCGTACTGCACGGCGGCCCGAATCTCACCACTCCCATGCTGGTAGATCAGCATGTAAAGGATGTTATCCGTGAGTGCTTCGACTTAGGCCCTCTGCACAATCCGGCGAA
>JAZRWL010000196.1:0-2935 GCA_045599685.1 Lachnospiraceae bacterium | reverse complement strand
CTACCGCGGACACTCCACGCTGTGATATTATACAGGCAATAGACATGAAAAGCGCGGAAGGGCTTTTGGCCTTTTGTCTCGGGATACAGGCTGCCGCTCCGGTGGACAGCTATCTGACTCCCGAGCCCTGGGATATGCCTGGATATGACAGTGAGGTAGTGATGGCGGCAGGCGCCTTCGTGCAGGGCTCATCCATAGAGCTCAGTGCCGACGGACCGCTGCGCGAACCTTATACGGTCTTCCTGCAGGGAGGGCTGACCTTTTATCATGCAAAATACGGGATCCTGATGTCGCTGCAGAAGCTGGCAGACAGAGGTCTTATAGTATTATAAAACCGCTTCCGTGGGGGTCTCGGGGGAGAGAGCCGCGGAGGAATATGGAAATAACAAAAACCGTTACCATGAAGGAGCTGCCCGAATCCGAGCGCCCTTACGAAAAATGCGGCAAGTTCGGCCCCGGCAGCCTGAGCGACGCCGAGCTTCTGGCTGTAATCTTAAAGAGCGGCTGTCGCGGCAAGACTGCCTATGACATGGCAGTAGAGCTGCTGAGGACAGGGGCGGGAAAGAAGAGCCTCGTACGCCTCACCGAAATGTCGGTGGAGGAGCTGACCTCCTTTACGGGGATAGGCAGAGTTAAAGCAATTCAGATCCTTTGTATAGGCGAGCTCGCGAGAAGGATCTGCAAGCAGGATACAGAGGATCGTGTCACACTCGGCGCACCCTCGTCCGTCGCGGCGTATTTTATGCCAGATATGCGTTATCTGCAGCATGAGGAGGTGCGGGCAGCCTTCTTTGACACGAAGAACAACCTGCTCCGTGAGGTCCTGCTCAGCCGCGGGACTGTCAACGCTTCCGTGATCACGCCGAGAGAGATCTTCATAGAAGCTTTGAAGGGGCGGGCCGTGTCGCTGATACTCGTACATAATCATCCTTCGGGCGACCCCGCTCCCAGTGATGAGGACGTCCGACTGACGAGGCGGGTCCGTTCTGCCGGCGAGATACTGGGGATAAGGCTGATGGACCATATCATAATCGGCGACAACAAATATATAAGCTTAGTTGAACAGGGATTAATTTAATGGATAAGAAACGGTCTTTTTTAAAGCCCAAGCATCTTTTCATACTGCTGCTCGTGATCTGCGTGGGGCTGTTAGTTTTCAGCTCTCTGTCGAGCTCTGTCAATAACGCTGTCAGGAACGGCGTGAATACCGTGCTCGTGCCCATGCAGAAGGGACTCAATATCGTCGGCTCCGCTGTCTCCGACAAGGCAGACGAGCTAGTGAGTCTGAGTGAGGTGCGTGAAGAGATGAAAGAGCTTGAAGAAGAACTCGCCTTCCTGCGTCAGGAGAACGCGAAATACCAGCTCCAGACAGCGGAGCTCGAAAAATACCGTGATCTCCTCGATATGAAGGAGCAGTATCCCGAGTATCCGACGATAGGGGCTCATGTGATCGGCGAGAATTCAACGAACTGGGACAAGACCGTGCTCATCGACAGAGGCACTAACGACGGGATCACAGTGGATATGAATGTTATCGCGCAGGGCGGTCTCGTAGGAGTCGTAAAATCCGTTACCGCGAATTCCGCGACGGTTCGCCTCATAATAGATCAGGATTGCCAGGTCGGCGCGATGGCGCTGCTTTCGGAAGAGATCTGCATGATCCGCGGAGATCTCGAGCTTTATGATCAGGGCCTTCTCGCCGTCGAAAAGATCGATAAAGACGCGAGGATCTATGATGATTACAAGATCGTGACGAGCAACAAGAGCAGTCTCTACCTGCCGGGGATACTGATTGGATATGTAAAGGATATCGAGCTCGATGACAATTCCCTTACAAAATCCGGACATCTCGTCCCGATCGTCGATTATGAGCATCTCGATGCGGTGCTCGTCATCACTGAACTGAAGGAGGCTGAGAAATGATCAGACGCTTCTTCGTTTATTTGTTGCTGATACTCACCGCGTTCATGCTGCAGAACAATTTTTTCCAGGCAATGGGCTTTATCGATTGTACCCCGAACCTGCTGCTAATAATCACTTTCGGCTTCGGCTTTATTGCCGGGCCTGTGGACGGTATGCTGATCGGGTTTTTTTCGGGGCTGCTTTCAGATCTGTTTTTCGGTACGACGATCGGTTTTTACGCGCTTGCCTATACCATTATCGGTTATCTGAACGGCGTTGTAAGCCAGTCATTTTTTACCGAATTCATCAATATGCCGGTCGTTCTCTGCCTTGTGAACGACCTTGCGTTCAGTCTTTACGTTTTTGTGTTTTCCATGCTGATAAGAGGTATCACGAATTTCGGATTTTATCTTTGGCATGTCATCATCCCCGAAATGATCTATACCACCGTGCTTACGATGGTGTTTTATAAGCCGCTGCGCCTGCTGAACAGCTGGCTCGAGACGAGGGAGAAGAGGAGCGCACAGAAGTTTGTTTAAGGAGATTCTCACATATATCGGATATAAGCTGAAGGAATTCTTCGTATCACGGATGTTTCCGATGGTACTGCTCGTCGTCATCCTTTTTGCGGTGCTCATAGGCAGACTCTACAAGCTCCAGATCATCGAGGGAGCGGCCGCCCAGAAGACCTATGTGGAACAGAAGACCCTGCGTACGGTCAATCTCGACAGCACGAGAGGCAATATATACGACCGCGACGGACGTCTGCTCGCATATAACGAGCTCGTCTATTCCGTTACGGTCACTGATACGGGCGCTTACAACGGCTATCAGAAGAATCTCATGCTCATGGAGCTTTTGACCATCCTGAAGGAAAACGGTGAAGATGTAGTACCCGAGCTCCCGCTTATGGTAGCCCCCGACGGGACGATATCATATACTATCGGCTCTGACAGTCTGCTGCCGGTCCTGCGTGACGTATACGGGAAAAAGAGCGTTCAGGAAGTTCTCGACGATGAGGAATGCGATGAGA
>JAZRWL010000195.1:0-11266 GCA_045599685.1 Lachnospiraceae bacterium | reverse complement strand
ATTCTCAGCTATCATGCGCCTCAGGCTGCATTCTACTGCTTCCCTCGTATTGACGATCATATCGCTATCAAGAACGACAGACAGATGGCCTTTGACCTAAGTCGGATCGTAGCCATGTCGTTCTGTGAGCCAAGGAGTTGGGTACCACAGTTGTCTTCCTAAGACCGCTTGGCCTCCGACTTATTCTCAGCTATCATGCGCCTCAGGCTGCATTCTACTGCTTCCCTCGTATTGACGATCATATCGCTATCAAGAACGACAGACAGATGGCCTTTGACCTGCTCGATCAGAAGCACATCCTTTTCGTCGCAGGAAGCGGTTTTGACTGGCCCGAGCCTAATCATTTCCGTCTTGTCCTTCTTCCTCAACCTGATGAGATCTACAAGGCGATCAAGGATATCGGCGATTTCCTGAGGGATTACAAACAGTGAGAAATGCCTGTGGCCTCCAAAAAAATACTTGCAAAGGACTGTTCTTTGTGATATAGTGTTTACCGCTGACGTTTTGGAAGCTGATTTTGTTTAATATATATGAGGTGATTATCATGCAAGAGAATATCCAGCCCAAGTATTATCAGGCCAAGGTTACCTGCAACTGCGGTAACGAGTTCATCACCGGTTCTACCAAGCCGGAGATCCATGTTGAAGTCTGCTCGAAGTGCCATCCTTTCTATACCGGTCAGCAGAAGGCTACTCAGGCGCGCGGCAGGATCGATAAGTTCAATCGCAAGTACGGTTTAAACACCGAGAAATAGTTTATTCTTCACAGGAGAGGTCAAGGATCTGACAACAGATTCTCGGCCTCTCTTTGTGTTATATAAAAACAGGAGAGCTTATGAAATACTCAGGTATAGGCGGCCAGGCTGTACTGGAGGGCATTATGATGAAGAATGCCGAAAAATACTCAGTAGCCGTGCGCAAGGCCGACGGCACCATCGTATCAGACATTAAGGAGTACAAAAGCATATCGGAAGGTCACAGATGGATGGAGCTTCCGATCATAAGGGGCGTGTTCCGTTTTATAGATTCCATGAAGATCGGTATCTCTACGCTGACATATTCTGCCGAGATGCAGATGAGCGAGGAGGAACTGAAGCAGGAAAAGGCGAAGTCAAAGGGCGCCGAAGCCGGAGAGACCATCGCCATCGGTGGTGCGGTCGTGCTTTCGCTCGTGATGGCCATAGGGCTGTTTTCGCTCCTGCCGGTGCTGCTTGCTTCGTTTCTGAGGAAGGTCACCGATTCTGCGCTTCTGATCGCGATTTGTGAGGGCGTGCTACGGCTCCTTATTTTCATCGGATATGTCACCGTGATCTCACTCATGAAGGATATCAGACGCACATATATGTATCCCGGAGCCGAGCACAAGTGTATCAACTGCATTGAGCACGGGCTGCCTCTCACAGTGGAAAACGTCCGTAAAAGCTCAAAGGAGCACAAGCGCTGCGGTACGAGCTTCCTTCTGATAGTAATGCTGATAAGCATCATCGTATTTATCTTCATACGTATCGATAATATCTGGCTGCGCCTTTTGTCGAGAGTATTGCTTATTCCGGCTATTGCGGGCCTTTCATATGAATTTATCAGGCTCGCAGGCTCTTCCGAGAGCAAAATAGTCTCGATTCTCAGTAAGCCCGGCCTGCTCATGCAGAGGCTTACCACAAAAGAGCCTGATGACAGTATGATAGAAGTGTCGATAAAAGCAGTAGAGGATGTTTTTGACTGGCGCACTTTTCTTGAGGAGGATGAAGGATGAAGCTCAGGACAGCCGTAGAGGCAGGCAGAGACCTGCTCAAGAATGCCGGGATAGAGGATGCAGCGTTTGATGCGAGATTCATAATGGAGCATGCGCTTGGGATAGAGCACGAGCAGTTTTTCATGGCGTCATTCCAGGATCTGGATCCGGCCTGTTTCAAGCCGTTTTTCGAGGGAATACGCCAGCGCTGCGACCATGTCCCGCTGCAGCACATCGTAGGCAGCATCTGTTTCATGGGACTCGATATACATACCGACGGACGTGCGTTGATACCCCGTCAGGAGACAGAGCTTCTGGCAGAAAGGGCGGTAAAATACTCTGAAGAGCAGCCTGACAGACTCACGACACTCGATCTGTGCACCGGAAGCGGTTGTATAGCGATAGCTCTTGCCCGTCTCGGGAATTTTGCCTCTGTCACAGCCTCTGAGCTGTCGGATGAGGCGCTGGAGCTCGCAGCCGAGAATATCAGAGCCTGTGACGCGGAGGTCGAGCTTGTAAAAAGTGATATGTTTTCGTCTCTGGACGGCCGGCGCTTCGATGTCATAGTGTCGAATCCTCCTTATATCAGGCGTGATGAGATAGCAGGCCTGATGGAGGAGGTAAGGGCTCATGATCCGCTGATGGCGCTCGACGGAGGCGCGGACGGGCTGGATTATTACAGAATCATAGCCGCGCAGGCAGGAGAGCATCTGAACGAGAACGGTCTGCTGCTGCTTGAGATCGGCTCTGAGCAGGGCGAGGATGTGAAACGGCTGCTGGAGGCAGAGGGCTTCACGGATATTGAGATACACAAGGATTACGCATGGCTCGACAGGATTGTATCGGCACGCGGAGGCGGGAATGTTTGACAGGCTGGAGGACATAATAAAGCATTATGAGGAGCTGCAGGAGGAACTGAGTCATCCTGAGATAATCTCCGATCAGGCGCGCTTTCGCAGGCTCATGAAAGAGCAGAATGACCTGACCGAACTCGTCGATACCTACAGCGAATACAGGGACGAAAAGGCCAATATCGATGAGGCTCTGGAGCTGCTTGAGCTCGAAAACGACGAGGAGCTGCGCGAACTCGCGAAGGAAGAGCTTTCCGAGAGCAGACGCAGAGTCGAGGAGCTGGAAAAGAAGCTGAAGCTGCTTTTGCTTCCGAAGGATCCGAATGACGAGAAAAATGTAATAATTGAGATACGCGCCGGAGTAGGCGGCGATGAGGCGGCACTTTTTGCCTCGGAGCTTTACCGTATGTATGTGCGCTTCGCAGAGAGAAATCGCTGGAAATGTGAGCTCGTGAATGTCAGCGAGAGCGGCATAGGGGGCTTCAAGGAAGTCATTTTCATGATAAACGGAAACGGCGCGTACTCGAAGATGAAATATGAGAGCGGTACGCATCGTGTACAGCGTGTGCCGGAGACCGAATCCGGAGGCCGTATACATACTTCTACCTCGACCGTAGCTGTCATGCCGGAGGCCGAGGAGGTCGATGTAGAGATAGACATGAATGACTGCCGTTTCGATGTTTTCCGTGCCTCGGGAAACGGCGGGCAGTGTGTAAATACCACGGATTCCGCAGTCCGACTGACTCATATACCGACGGGAATAGTCATTTCGTGCCAGGATGAAAAATCTCAGCTGAAAAACAAGGACAAGGCTCTGAAGGTCCTGCGCTCGAGACTCTATGATCTGGAAATGAAGAAAAAGCAGGCTGCCGAGGCTGCGGAGCGACGCAGCCAGATAGGAAGCGGCGACCGCTCGGAAAAGATACGTACATACAATTTCCCTCAGGGGAGAGTGACGGATCACCGGATAAAGCTGACATTGTACCGTATCGACAGTATCATGGACGGGGATCTGCAGGAGATCACGGACAGTCTTATAGCCGCCGATCAGGCGGAGAAGCTGAGCTCCATGAATGAGAGCCCGTGACAGGTCTATAGTAGAATAAAAGCTCCGCCGGAGCCGATTAAACGAGAACGATCTCCAAAATCAGTAAAGCTGATATTTGGAGGTCGTTTCAATAACGGGTTTGGACGGAAGTCTTTTTATTTCCCGAATATTCCGCCGATAAGGCTAAGAATACTTCCGAGACCGGGGGAGCTGTCGCTCTTTTTTTTCTTCTTCTTTCCTGAGGATGCCGTGGTCGTCTCCTCGTCGTCATCGCCGCTTATCAGAGAAAGAATGTCTCCGAGATCGAGATTTCCGAGGAGTCCGGTCAGGGAACTGATGAGGCTGCTGCCGGCTTCTTCCTTTTCTTCTTCGGTCTCCTCCGAGCTTCCGCCGCCGAGAAGGTTTGAAATGAGGGGCAGAGCAGAACTCAGGATAGAGCCTGTGCTTTTTTCATCGGTGCCGGCCTTGGTCGCGATCGCTTTTATCGTTTGATCCTGAGATTTTCCGGCGTTTGCGGAATCTGCGATAAAGGGCAGGCCGTTTTTCAGGACCTTTTTGACATCTGCGCTTTTTGCGCCGGTGCTTTTCGTTATCGCCGAGACATTTTCAGCCTTTAATACATTTTCCAATACTTCTTTGACATCCATATAAGTGATACTCCTTTTTGATTTTTTTTATTAGGCGCCGTCCGGCGCAATTAGTCAAATGTTTTTCGTTTTTCATATACCGCCGGTAGTATCAGGCCCCTGTCGGATACACAATTTATACGATTTTTATATGTCGCACCTTGAAAACCTGCCGGTATATTGTATAATCAAAACAGTAATCGCTATGGAGGTTCATATGGCTGAAACAAAGAAAAAGTTAGTTGCCGCCGGCGAGGCCGACAAGGCTGTAAAAAAAGTCGCGGCTGCCGGAGAAAAGGTAAAAAAGACCGTGAAGGCTGCTGAAGTGGCAGTCGAAAAAGAAGCCGAAGCCGTAACGGAGAAGGCTGATGAGGCAGTCAAGAAAAAGCCCGCCGCAAAGAAGGCCGTTGAGAAAAAGGCGGAGGAAATAAAAGAAGCAGCTGAGGAAGCAGCTGAAGAGACCGTTTCCGAAGACGTACCCGCACAGAAGAAAAAGGAAGCAAAGCCCACAGGAAGTGCCACGGGATACCGTATCGGCGCCATAGCGCTCTGGGTGGTGGCTCTCGGACTGGAGATCGTTGCGATCCTGATACTTCTCGGAAATATCAGTATCAACCTTTTCAATATGACTTCGCTGACACAGGTCATCATCTTCCTGGTACTCGATCTTATCTGCGTCATCATCGGCTCACAGCTCTGGAAAAAGGCGAACCATATCAAGCCCGCCTCAAAGAAGAACAAGCTGGGTTTCTGGATCTGGAACAATATGGGCGTTATCGTAAGCGTAGTCTGTTTCCTGCCCTTTATCATCATTGCGCTGACGAATAAGGATACCGACAAAAAGACGAAGACCATCGCTACCGTCGTAGCTGTGATCGCGCTTCTGATCGCCGGAGTTGCGAGCTACGATTTCAATCCGGTCTCCGCAGAGGAAAAGGACAGTGCGATAGAGTATGTAAAGGGTGATGTCTACTGGGCTCCCTTCGGAAAGGTCTATCACACTCATCAGGACTGCCAGTCACTGAACCACACGGATACGCTCACCTACGGTGATGTCGAGCAGGCTATCGCAGCGAACCGCACCCGCCTGTGCTCCTTCTGCGCAAGGCGTGACGATATCGATGCTTCTGTAGTCACTGACGGCAAGACGGTGGAAGAGGCCGATATAATCGAAGAAGTGATAGAAAATATCGACGATATCAATGTCGAGGCGGCTGACGATTAAGCCGCAGTTTTAGAACGTCAGCATGACGGACACAAAATGAAACGGACGCCGCGGATCGGGGATACTTTTTGCGGTGTCTGTTTTTATTTATGAGGGATTACAAGCGGAAAAATGATTGAAACGGAGCGTTTGAGGATATACGCGGCTTCCGGAGAACAGATGGAAGCATTCATAGCGGAGCAGACGGATGAGGTCCTGAAAGAAGCATATACGGAAATGTATAACGGCTGTCTTTCCCATCCGGATCAGTGGGAATGGTATGCCATATGGATGATCGAAACTCAGGGCGGCACTCATATTGGAGAGCTGTGCTTTAAGGGCATTGATGAAAACGGCCTTACGGAGATAGGCTACGGGATAGCCGAAGTTTATTGCGGCTGCGGCTATGCAACTGAGGCTGTGTCAGCCGTTTCCGCATGGGCTTTGCGAAAGGATGCGGTAAAAGCAGTGACTGCCGAGGTGGATAGGGACAATATCGCGTCCGTGAGAGTCCTTGAAAAGTCCGGGTTCATACTGACAGGCAGGAGCGGAAAGGAGGGACCGATCTACAGCAGATCAAGGTGACATACAGATGAGGTACGATTTAAAATCACTGATTATCCGTCCGGAAACCCACAGAGATTATAAAGATATAGTATCGCTGGTTTTAAGGTCGTTCAGGGAAGGAACGGATTATTCGGACGGTACCGATATAGTTGCGCTGATCGAAGAGATCCGCGATTCCGAATACTATATTCCGGTGCTCGCTTTCGTCGCCGAACTCGACGGTGAGATCGTCGGACATTTTCTGTTTTCGCATTTTCCGCTGTCAAAAACACCACAGGGCGGACATGGCGGAGCGAATGATACAGATATCGTCATGCTTGCACCGGTATCCGTTCATGCCGACCATCTGCGTCAGGGCATAGGATCGACGATGATAATGCGCGGGATCGAAAGAGTCAGAGAGATGGGATTTCGTGGCATCATCGTCGAAGGTAACTATCACTTTTACAACACGATCGGTTTCAGGACCTCGTCCGAATACGGTATATATCCGGTCAGCGGTTATCCGATGACCGAGCCGAGATGTCAGATGTGCATGGAAACTTGCGATGGATCAATGAAGGATAAGGGCGGGTATGTAGTATACGATATGTATTACAATGCCTGACACGGAGGAGGATCCGAAAAAAAAGACTTTTGCCGGGTAAACGGAAACGGCAAAACATCGCAGATTACCGTTTCCGGCGGAGATATTACCATTATCAACAAAAACGGCAGAGGGGCCCGATGGCGAATCCGCGCAGGGATTTATTATGCAGACGACTTCCGGCAACAAAACGGACAATGCCTGAGCACAATCGGGCGAGCAAAGCGATATATCAATGTCAACATGGATTTTGCCTGGTGTTTCCGCAATTATTCTTATCGGCGGTCTACTTATTGCAGTTAAAAAATATTATTTGAAACATTCGTTACGGACACTCGTCTTAGCCCGTATGGCTTTTAATTTACCTGCCGGTCACGTCAGTCGCAGATGACGATTCAGGAATGCTTCGGACTCCGCCGCCCCCGGTATCTCCGCGGTCATTGCCTGTATCGGTAGCGTTCACCTGTTCGAGCAGGGCTTTTTCACATTCCTCGCATTTCTTATAAGGTACACCCGCGTAATCCATATCGTTCGTATAATCCTCACTGCCCTCAGGGAGCTTAACATAAAAGCTCTTAGTGGTTTCCTCGCAGTAGGGTGAGGCCAGCAGGTGAGTCTTCGCACAGACGGTAACGCTGGAGTGGACGGAGCAGATAGTAGACGGCTCAGTACCGGATACGAAATATTCCGTGCGGATGACCTCACGCGGATCGAGTGCGCAGGCCGAGCCTGCCAGCTCGCCTGATTTGGAGCAGATGCGGGCTTCTATGATATCGGGAGGAGTAGTGAATTCTTTGTACGGCAGCTCCACCGTGATCTCATCCATGATCTTTTTCCAGATGGACTTGTGGAAATCACGGTTGTCTTCTTTATTGAATTTTGCGTTGTCATCGAAGCCTGACCAGATACCCATCGTATAGTAGGGCGTATAGCCTACGAACCAGAGGTCATTATAGCTCGTCGTCGTACCGGATTTTCCGGCGGCGGGGAGCCTGTCGGGCTTTGCTTCGGGGCTGCTGGAATCGAAGAGATCGTACAGTCTTGTTTCTTCGAGCGAGTCTGCCATTGCACTCGTAAGAAGGAAGGAGGTCTCCTCGGTGAGCACACGGTGCTGTTCGGGAGTGTTGTCAATGACGATCTGTCCGTTCGGATCCACTATTTTTGTATAAAGCACGGGCTCATTGTAGATTCCGCTGTTTGCTATGGTGGCGTATGCGGCGGTCAGCTGCATGTTCGTAACGCCCTGAGTGACGCCGCCGAGGGCGAGAGTAGCGCGGACGTCATGCTTTCCGGTGATCCGTGTCTCACTTGTCTCCGGGATCAGCGTATTGATACCGAAATCCTCGAGGTATTCAAAGGCCGACGCGGTGCCTACATCCTCTACGAGACAGCGTACTGTGACGATATTCATTGAATAAGTGATAGCCTGCCTGATCGTCGCATATCCCGCGTAGCGGTTTTTTGAATACCAGTTCTTCGGCGACCATTCTGTGCCGTCCACAAAGGTCGTATACGGTTCATCATAAAACGCCGTAGCGAGAGTGTCCCCAGCCTCATTAAGGGCGGGAGCGAAGGTCGAGAGCACCTTGAAGGTGGATCCCGGCTGACGGAAGGTGTTCGTAGCGCGGTTCAGCGAGAGGCTCGCGGTCTTTTCTCCGCGGCCGCCTGCAATCGCTCTGACATAACCGGTGCTCTGATCCATTACGGTGACTGAGATCTGCGGCTGGAGCGAGATATCGATATTCTCGTAATTGATCTCGTCCGAGGGCTGGATTACCGACTCCTTAAAGGCCTCTGTGAGCGACGTAATCTCCTCGCGGCTGTCGAATTCGAGATATGTGAGGCCGGAATATGTGCGGAGATTGTCGGCACTGTATACACTGGAGCTGCCGTCGCTGTGAGTGAGCTTCATGGAGTAGGTGAGCGAGAACTTCTGCGTGACGCCCTCATAATTGCTTTCATCGGCGAGCTCACGGTCAACTATGCTCTGGATATCGGGATCCTGGGTGGAATAAATATTGAGGCCTCCGCTGTAGAGCAGATTCTTTGCCTGATCATAAGTATAGCCGGCTTCCTGAAGGTCACGCAGCACATCCTTTATCAATCTGTCAGTGAAATACGAATATACAGTGGTCTCGGTGGTGTACTCGCTGTCATGCAGAGTGATCCTGTCATATACATTATCAGCGAGTGCCGCCTGCTTTTCTGCCTCGGTGATACAGCCGTTTTTCGCCATGATATCGAGGATCCTTGAAGCACGCTCAAAGTTTTTCTGCGGGAAGCGGATGGGATTGTTGCCGACGGGATTCTGCGTAATGGCGGCGATTACGACGCATTCGGAGAGTGAAAGCTCAGCGAGATCCTTGCCAAAATAACGCTCCGCGGCCTTTGCCACGCCGAGGCAGTTTGAGCCGAGGTTGATCGTGTTCAGATAGTTTTCGAGGATCGTTTCCTTTGAGACGGTCTTTTCGAGCTCAATGGCCAGATACTGCTCCTGCAGCTTACGGACGAAACGCGCTCCGACGGTCTTTTCCGAACCGCCGTTGAAGACATTGTTCTTTATGAGCTGCTGTGTAATCGTGCTGGCGCCCTGAGTGAAATTGAAGGAATTGGTAGCAGCCTCATAACCGGCGCGGAGGATGCCGCGCATGTCGATGCCCTTATGCAGCCAAAAACGTTCATCCTCGCCGCAGATGAACGCATCTATCATGTCCTGCGGCACCTGATCATAGGTCACGAGAGTGCGGTTCGCGCCGCTGCCGATCAGCGTCTGGACGACATTGCCGCTGCTGTCGTATATCGTGGATTCCAGGCCCTTGGGCGCTATATCGGTCTCACTGATCTTCGGAGATTCTTCTATTATGCCGCGAACCGCTCCGAGCATGATCGAAACGGCGAGCGCCGCCGCGAGAAGGAACCCGACGATGAGGACCTCGAGAGTGATGAGGAGAGCCTTGGATCTGATCTTCCTTACCCTGCTTTCGGCTGCTTTTTTCTGCGCTTTGATGGCGTATCTGCCGTAGTTCATAATATTTCTCCTTGATGCAGTAATTATATCAAAAATGCCCGATATAATAAAGTGAAAAAAGTCTGATATCCTGCTATTATAGTAGTAACCGAATACCAAAATACTACATGGGAGAATACGATGGCTTTTTTGTACAATATCATAAATAAGAGCGGCACGGCTGAGATCGTGGAGAAAAAATCCCGCTTTATCGCGGATGTGGAGCCTGTGCGGACAGAAGAGGAATTTGCTGCCTTTCAGGAGCGTATAAGGAAGAAATACTGGGATCTGAGGCATCACTGCTTTGCTTATGTGATCGGTGATAAGGGAGAGATCAGCCGCTGCTCTGACGACGGAGAACCCTCCGGGACTGCAGGACGGCCCATGCTTGAGGCGCTGGTAAGTGCAAAGCTCTGCAATGCCGCGGTGATCGTGTCGAGGTATTTCGGAGGTGTGCTCCTGGGGACGGGCGGTCTCTCAAGGGCCTACGGTCTTTCCGCGAAGGAGGGTATAGGCGCCTGCAGACTTGCCGCAGTGGAAAGCGGCAGGAGAGTAACGGCCACCTGTGATTACGCAATGATGGGTAAGATACAGTATATCGGAGCGCAGGCCGGACTGGGGGACGGCACACCGGAATTCACGGATCTTGTCAGGCTGACATATTTGGTGCCGGAGGAAGAAGTCGGCAGCTTCGTGTCGAAACTGACGGAGGCTACGTCCGCCCAGGCGTTGATCGAGATCAGCGATGAGCTTAAGTTTGCGTCGGCTGACGGAGAAAAGTGGGAGCTTTGACAGCTCCTGTTAGGATGCTTTCAATAAAAACAGCGCGACCGTGCGTGATATGCACAGCCGCGCTGTTTTTAAGTATTCCTGTCCGCGGATCAGAAGCTTTAATCGTGCGAGGTTTCTATGATCTCATCTGCAATGTCGGTCCCCTCGCCGGCTTCTTCCGTTACGACAGCGGCTTCGTCAGCCTCAGTGACATCATCGACCACGGTGTCAGAGTCTTCGCTGTCCTCCATGACCGCATCCTGAACGACCGCATCTCCGGCTGTTTCAATAATATCGGCATCGTCGGCTGCTTCGACGGTTTCATCCGCATTGTAAGAGCCTTCTGCGGTCTCGTCATCACCTTCTTCAACGACAGAGTCTTCGATGACTTCATCAGCATCAGCATCGTCTGATGCTTTATCAGCTTCTGTGACTTCATTTGTATTGTCAGAGTTTTCGTGAGCTTCATCGACTTCCCCGGCAGCTGCAGGATCGTCGCCGTCTTCGGATTCGTCGCCGCCGTTTTCAGAGGAGATCGTGACAGCAGAGATGAGAGGAACATCGATATCATTGTCATCGGCGGTCTTTTCCGCATCGGTGCCTTCTATTTCGAAAAGATAGCTGTCATCTTTATTTTCGGCTTCATTGCCGTCATCCTGCACAGGGCTTTCTTCGGCACTGTCGGGTGCTGCAGTCTCCGCGGCTGCAGCCACACGCCTGTGGTGAAGGACGAATTTGTACACGATATAGATGATAACGAAGAGCAGTATCGCACCAGCGGAGATCAGAGCGCCCAGAAGCAGTCCCTGAGGCTCATAGCTCATCGATATCGAATGTGTGCCCTCAGTCAACGGTATCATCGTAAAGGCGTTGTT
>JAZRWL010000194.1:0-5901 GCA_045599685.1 Lachnospiraceae bacterium | reverse complement strand
TATCCTGAACGGCTTTTTCGCGCCCCCCGGCGCCTGCGTTCTCACGACTGCCGCGGAAGGATATACGAGAAACAGGCAGAGAACCATCCAGACCAACGCCTTGACATTATCGATGAGGCCGTATTCTCTGTTCAATACGGTGCTGATACCGTAGGGTATTGCCATCAGCGCAAAAAGAGTCAGCTCCGTCCTCATCCCCGCATGAAGCAATATCCGGAAGATAAGCAGGAGCCTCACCGCCGCCCATGCCATCACGACTGCTATCAGAGGCTTCAATATCCAAAAGGAGGAGAAGTCCCCCGTATAAGACAGTGCCGTCAGCAGGAAATACGCGGTCACGAAGCCCGCGCCCCGCCAGCCGCAAAGTGCGTCCTTAAACGATCCGCGTCCCGTGCTCATACCTGTTTTTTCGCCGCAGGTTCCGCGGCCCGTCCGCCAGCAGCCACTTCCTCACCGGCACAGTCGGCAGCATCCATTGCCCTGACCTCCTGCCTGAGCGAACCCAGCAGCATCCAGAAAAAGCAGGAGAAGATATTGAGTCTGAACAAAAGTGTAGCCTCAGTCATCTCTCTTATCAGCATATAGATGATCAGCAGCACGATGACCACGAGCTCGGTCCTCCCCGTGCCGAGGATCTGTCTGCGTTTTTTGAGCACACGGCTGAATCCGTATACCGAAAATGCCGCGACTATCAGAGCGCCGACGGCTCCCGCCGCGACCAGCACGGTAAGATATGAGCTGTGCAGATGCCAGGCGACAAAATTCGTCTTTCCCGCCAGCCCGTCCGTAATGGCATCGTGGCTGATACCGAAAAGCATGGATGCCGAATACAGTTCGAGTCCCGCCGCCCAGATATCGACCCTGCTGGATAAGGCTTCGTTTATCATGCCGATCAGACCGTCCTTTTCCGCCGTCAGATTGTTCCGGTTGACAGCTGCCTTCGTCGTTTTTTTCTTCGCCGCAGTCGTCGATGAGGCTTCGGCAGTCTTCTTTGATGTGCTTTTTTCCGAAGTGCCGGCATCGGAGGTCTTCGATCCCGACTGCGTCTGCGTCGTCTCCGTCTCTATAAGATCTTCTCCGGAAATCTCCGCCGCGGCCTTTGTCATTTCCTTTGCCTTCGCAGTCTCTGCCGCCTCGGTTGTCGAAGCGGACTTTGTCTCTGAGGCTTTGGTAGTCGAAGCTGCCTTCGTAGTCTTTGCCGCTGTCGTTTCCTTATTGGCAGCCTTTATCGTCTTGTACAGCGTATAAACCGGCGTGTATACCTCTTCCTGAAGAGGCTTGAAGCCGATGACTATCGCTGCCACCACTGCCAAAGCCACAGCCCACCTGGCGGCGAGCACAGCTCCCTTTTTCGCTTTTGCGAGAGGCTTTATCATATGCGGCAGCCGCCAGAGAAGCCCGATAAAGAGCACCGCAGCCAGCGCATATACGGAGGTACGCGAATATCCGAGCACCAGCAGGAAAGCGACTGCAAGGATATTGACCGCGTAAGGGATATTCCTTGCCGCACGATGCTTTCTTTTGACAGACATCAGCGCTGTCGAAAGGATGATCGATATGGAATACAGCGCCCCGCCGACATTCGGGTTTACGACGCCCGAAAAACGGTCGTTCATAAAGCCGAGCTGCCCCTCGACGCCTATCTCGGTCTTGTATCTGCGGCTGGGCCTGCCCCACAGGATCAGATAGTATCCGGCTGCCGCCACGACTGCGACGCCGATGATCATCACTATGGCAAGTGTGCGATATTCCCTGATACGCAGGCTCCTGTCGTCCGTCTGCAGCGCGTATAGCGTAAAGAACATCATCACCATATAGACGTATTCCTTGATATTCCCGGTAAGATACGCACTGTCCGCCAGAAAAATGCTCACGGCATACATGGCTAAAAAGGCGGCAAAGATCAGGACGCTCCTGCTTTTCCACGGCTTGAAGCCGCGAAAGAGCTCAATCGCGACCAACAGGAAGCCCCACAGCAGAAAGATCTTCTGGAACGGCGAAAAGAAATTGAAAAAATACGGCACCTGACAAAGCACCTGAGTGAATACCATCAGGCTCTTGAACAGCAGTCTTATATTGAATAATGTATTTTCAGATTTCAGCTTCGTTTTCATCTTTATCTACTAAGGACCTGATCCGCTTCACAGGGGCGACATAAAGCTCCTCCCTCAGCAGGCCGACCGATATCCAGAGCACGGTGCCGCAAAAACCCGCGCCGTACATCACGGTACTCTCCATGAGCTCGGCAGACAGCAGCATCAGCACGAGCAGGAGCATCACTATGAACGAGGCATCCTTCGTCTCAGTCCACATAGAGCGGCGCTTTATCAGACGGAAAACGGATACCGTGAGATAAAGTCCGAGGAAGACGGCGCCGGTAAGTCCGGATGAGAGCAGCACATCCAGATATCCGTTGTACACACTGCCTGCTTTCAGTCTGCCCGCCCACTTTTCATTCGTAACCAGACTGCCCAGGTGTTCCGGTATCGCCTCATGAGTGATGCCAAGCATGGTATTCTCCGAAAAAACATCAAGCGCGGCATTCCATATCTCACCGCGCCCGTCCAGGACGCCGTTCAGGGAAGCCTTTTCCTGCTCGATCATCTCGTCTATATTATCCTCCGACACGGCAGCCGTCTCCTGCAGCTCCGGCTCTGCCGTCCGGGAAACTTCTGCGTCTTTCGATGAGAATATGCCGCCGATATTGGAAAAAAGCGCTCTCGCGGGATCCATGATCGCTATCAGGATGAGCAGCACGAGCAGGCCCGCTACACATTTTGAAAGCAGTACGGTACGCTTGCTGTTCGCGCTCAGACTCTTCATGGCCCTGGGGAGCAGCCAGAATGTCCCGATCGCCAGTGCGAATGAAAGCGCGTAGATGGATGTCCTGCTGTAACTCAGGTAAAGCAGCACAGCCGAAAGCACGAGGCCGACGATAATCAGCACCTTTTCATATTTTTTCCCGCATTCATATCCGAGCAGGAGGCCCAGATCAAGCAGGACCGCGACAGCGAATATCCTGCCGCAGGTCGTATTGTCGAAAAGTCCCGTCAGTCTGCCGCAGTATGAGCCGGCATACCCCGTGATCCCTCCGACTTCATATACGAGCTCGAGCCCGGCGATATATGTGACCAGACTGGCGATCCCGAAGACAAACAGGATAATGAAATACTCCGTGATCAGTATCCTGCGCTCCTTTGCGCGCTCCTCGTCCGAGTGTTTCGCGCCTCCGCAGAGCACGGCAAAGGTCACGGCCATATACAGCACTGTCCTCAGGCCGTCGCCGATGGCATAGCCGTTTACAAGCACGGAGATCAGATAAAAGAAGCAGAACGCCATGAGCAGCAGGACACTCCCGTCCTTCCACAGCTTTTTCCCGTCTGTAAGATCAAGAGCGATAATGACGAGCCCCCACGCGGCGAATATCCACATGAATACAGGCAGCGCAGCCCTTACTGCCGCGACGGCGGAAAGCAGCATAACGCCCGAAAGCGCGGCCTTGTAGGCCGTATGTTTTTTGAAAAGCACCTCAACCACTGACATATGCAACACCTCTATTAAAAGTGTATCAGATAAGGGTAACGTTATCAAGCTTGCCCTCAAGCCTCACCTTTCTCCGGTTCCGCGCCGCAGAAGCCGCAGGAGCTCCTTCATTCTCGTCCTGAAAAAGAGCATGTTCACCGCAAAATACCACATCGCGCAGCCCGCGACGCATATGATGCCCCACAGCAGAAAATCCACGTATGTATCAAAACGGATCAGCTCCAGTCTGCTGAGCACCGCCACGGGGACAAAGGCCGCTATATTCACTGCATAGATCCTGTAGGAGCCGAGCGGGCTCCTGTTCAGGATGCGGCGGTTCGAATATATGATTATATCATTCGTACGGTAAAGGAGCGCCGCGATCGTACCCGCGAGCACACCATATATCCCGAAAAACGGCACCAGTGCGATGCTCACGGCGAGATTGACCGCCGTCTCCGCCATGCTGCGCCATACCGTCTGCCTGAAATGTCCTGCCACGGAAATGGTATTCTGCATGGCACGGCGCAGGCTGCTGATCAGCTCGATACCGATGAACAAGAGCGGCAGCCCCCTGTCGATATATTCCGTGTCCGTGACGGACCGCGTATATATCTCGACGAAGGGCAGATACAGAAGCAGCGCCGCCGACAGCAATGTAAAGCTCACGATCGTATATGCCTGATCGAAACGGTCTATCCCCTCGCGGTATCCGTCCCTGTCCTTTGCGTATCCCTGTCCGAGGATGAACAGCAGGCTCTCGCTCAGCTGATATGTAAAGCTCTCCACCGCGCTTACCACGACCTTGTATACAGCGTATACGCTCACCACTTTCAGGCCGCAGAAAACGGTAAGGATTATCACATCGGTATTCTGGAAAACGAGCGACGCGAACTGATGCGCGAGCACAGGGCGGTTCTGGTCGAGACTCGCCGGCTCCGCAGTGAGATCGATCCATGAATAATGCCTGCTGATATATATGTAATAATAGAGGATCTGGGCTGCATTCGCCGCGAGCCCGAAAGCCATTACCACGACAATGGGCAGCCCGGCGAGCATCGCCGTGACCTTTAATACACAGCCGAGCACCGTAAGCAGAGTCTGGCCGTTCGTTACGATATAATTCTTCCCCTCGGCCTGAAGCAGAACGCGGTACTTGCCCTGATATACAAAATTCATGACATTACCGGCGCCCGTGACCGCGATCACTCCCGCCATCGTAAACGGCGAAATGCCCTCCCCCGCGTCGGTCTGACCTATCCACAGCGAATATACCGCCGCAAAGATCACGATGGCGCCCAGATAAAGAAGCGCCGTGCGGTCATAATATCTCTTTGTCGCGGAGATTATCGAGGATATACTTTTTCTGTCATCCTTCGATACCGGCAGATACAGTGCCTGAAGCGAAGCGAGTCCGACGCCCGCCTCCAGAAGAATGAAGTAGGTGAAGACCTGATTGACCGAATTTATAAGACCGTTCGTGGCAGAACCGTAGCCGGACATGAACATTTTTCCAAGCACCAGTCCCGCCAGAATAGCAACAAGCTGGCTGACAGCCGAAAAAATGATGTTTTTTATGCCGCGGCGTCTGTTCATCCTATTTTCCGAGAAGCTTTAACAGCCTGTATTTTTTGCCGTATATCAGTTTCGCAAGCATCCGCTTTTTGAAGGGTTCCTTTTGTACGTATTCATTTTCCTCCCAAAGAGGATAGTTCTGGCGCATCACCTCGACACAGCGGCCGAAACCGAACTGATTGTCACAGGCAAGATACCTCTTTCCTCCGGACACCAGAAGATGCTCGAAGAAAAGGAATTCGACCTCCTCCGGGAAATCATCTCCGATCAGCTTTTTCAGTCTCAGCGAGGTATTGAAAATATCGTCATATTTCGGATTGTATCCTATTGAGCGCATGATCGAGCCCGCCGACTGCACATATCCGTAAAGAGGCTCCCGGAGATAGCCTATACTGCGTGCGGCCCTTGCGAAGACCGGTATCGTGGCGTAATCCTCATACAGCAGTCCCGTGGGAAAGGGCGGGTTGTCGCCGAAGCAGTCCCTGTACAGACTGCGTCTGACCCACTTGTTCCAGGGACAGGGCGCGGAAAGGAGATATTCCTCCCTCGTGATCGGGCCGCCCTCCACTCCGTACTGTCCGTCGCGGAATGCCGGGAAAACACTCTGACTGCCGTCGAGCCGCACCTCTGCGCCGTCGAAGATCAGGATATCATAATCACCGCCGCGCACCTCCGCGTCTATCCGTGAAAGCGCACCGGGCAAAAGGTAATCGTCGCTGTCCACGAATGTGGTATATTCTCCCCTCGCCGCGGATATCCCGCGGTTCCTTGCAGATGCTACGCCGCCGTTTTCCTGAAAAAGCG
>JAZRWL010000193.1:0-6709 GCA_045599685.1 Lachnospiraceae bacterium | reverse complement strand
AGCGCAAGGTACAGAGTATAACCGTCTATATCTATCCTCGCCTGTCTTACATAATCATCCCTGAACTGATTCCAGTACAGGGCCGATGCGTCAACATTGCAAAAAATCCTGAAGCCTCTGCTCTTGAGATACGCATACTTCTCATTGGATGAAGAATAATCGTTCAGCCCCTCGATATCGGCGCCGTGCGGATAGATCAGTATGTCTGTCTTTCCCACGATGGGCTCGACCCTGTCAAGCCATTTCTCCGTGTCCTGATGCAGCCAGTCGAGAGACTTTTCATTCATAGGTCTGTGGCCCCAGGAATGTGAAGCGAATTCCCAGCCGTCATCCTTTATTGCCTGAGCAATGATCTTTGCCTGTTCTATCTCATCCTCGAGCTTTACATCCGGATGCTTTGCTATCCACGCCGCCTCATCGGAGGTAGGGTTACTGAAAAAACCCTCGTCGGTACGGTAGCCGAAGACTCCGTCGTATCCGGTCAGGGCTATGGTACCCTTTGCGCCCTTATAGGATGCGTCGGGATGCTCGTTTATAAAACTGTCCAGAAGCGGCAGCCAGTCGTAGTCGCCCACGAGGACATTACCGTTTCTATCGGAATATTCGCACTTGAGCACGCCGTTTTCATCAAAAACGACCTTCTGTGCGAAGCCGTCCGGATACTGGGCATAATAAGCCAGATCGTCAAAGGATACCACGATGGCCTTCTTGTCAGGCGGAAGCAGCATCTCATTATTCTTTTCGATATGGATAGTGCCGTCATCGCCGGTCTTTTCCACATAGAGATCGGACAGCATGACGTAAACATAACCGTTATCGTACAGCTGCTGCGTGACCTTATTGAATTCGTCGACCGTCACCATCCAGGCATTGTAACCGTCCACGAGAGAACCATACCGGCTCTTGTCAAAGCAGCGGTCAGCCTCTACTATCAGCGAATGATAGAAAATATGCGGCACCTTTTCGACATCCACGGGGATACAGGTGGCCTTTACGGCCTCTGCATCCGCTATGGCCGCCATCGCGGAAGCGTCGTTCTCGTATCCGGGTACAGACTTGATAAGCTCTATCGCGCCGTCATAATCATACATGGCGGGAAGAAGAGCAGCCTCCTGCAGCACGGTATTCAGTTCCGCGCTCGTCGCCGTATTTACGGTCTGCGGCTCGCTCTCAGCGAATGAAAACTCCTCATCCCCTGTCGCCGCGGGAACGGTGTCCAGCACCTCTACAGTAGGTGCCGTCTCAGGCTCGTCGTCGGTATCACTGCCGCCGAACAGCGCAATGCAGCCCCAGACTATGAGTCCGATGATAACAAGCATCACAAAAGCGAAAATCGCTCTGCGTATATAGACCTTCCTGCGTCTTTTCTTCTTCTTTTCACTCAGATTTTTGTAATACTGACTTTCGTTCATAAAAAACCTCCTATAGGATTGAAAATATAATATAGGAATCCTCTGATAAAATCAAGTTAATATAAACATACAAAAGCTGATGCTCACGTTTCGGAGTCTGCGAAGCAGGGCGGTGATCATGCTGTGTTACTCAAACAGTGCCTCAAAGACCTCCCCTGCCGCGGGAGCCGCTGCCTTGCTGCCAGAGCCGCCCTCTTCGATCAGGACGCAAACTGCGTACTTCGGATCATCGTACGGAGCAAAGCCGGTGAACCAGGAATGGGTCTCCCTTCCCGTGGCCCATTCGGCGGAGCCCGTCTTTCCTGCGGTACCGCGCACACACTCGGCTCCGCTGCCTGTCCCGTCCGTCACGGCGGCGCGCATCATTTCAGCGAGGATGTCCGCCTCTTCCTCAGTCATGACCCGCTTTTTACCGGTGCTCTGATACTCCTTTACGATCTTACCGTCAGCGTTCTCAATACGTTCTGTCACATACGGAGTCATCATTTCACCGCCGTTTGCTACAGCTGCGGAGAGCATGCAGGCGAACAGCGGCGTCACCTGTGTCTTACCCTGGCCGATCGAGGTCTGCAGCACGTCCCATACCGAGCTGTCATCCTCGAGGGAATACGTGCTCTGCGCTGCTACCAGTCCGATATCGATATCATCGTTGAAACCGAGGGTCTCACAGAGCCTGTACAATGCGGGGATCTCGAGCGTCCTGCCGAGTGTCGCGAATGCGCCGTTGCAGGATTTTGAAAACGCTGTCACGATATCCTCGCTGCCGTGGCTTATCCCCTTCGCACAGCTAATGGAATAATCTCCTGCCTCATATACACTGTCGCACTCATAGGAAAAATCCTGCCAGGTATCGGGATTCTCCCTGATGTATTCAAGAGTCGTCACTATCTTAAAGGTCGAGCCAGGCGGGTATTTCCCCTGCGCGGCCCGGTTCACGAGGCGCGAGTCGCTCTCGTCGGAAATAAGCTCATCCCATATCTCGTTGATCTCATTCGGATCGAAATCGGGCTTGCTCACCATGGCGAGAATGCGTCCGGTATCTGTATCAATGACCACTATAGCTCCGCGTCGGTCTCCAAGCGCGTCATATGCCGCCTGCTGGATACGTGAATCCAGTGTCAGCACGACAGTATCACCCTGCAGGCGCGTTCCCGAGAGCTCGGCTCTTATCCTCTCGCCGAGAGGGATATGAGATTCCATCAGAGAAGCCGAAGCCAGAGCCTCCGCCGCCATACTTCCGCGTGTGGAATAACCCACGACATGCGCGAAGAGACTGCCGACGGGATAAACACGGCTGTCGCTGCCGTCTTCGGCTGTCTTCGTCGTAGCGAGAAGCACTCCGTCAGAACTCAATATATCACCGCGGATGAAACGTCCCGCCTTCACGCCCTGTCTGCGGCTGTTGTAGGAGCTTGCGGAATACATATCGGCCCTTTCGAGATAAAAGTACCCGAGATACACTATCATCCCGACGAAAAGCAAGGTAAATAGGCCTATGGATATCAATATGAAGCCCCGTTTCCTGTCCTTTTCCGGTGCGGGAGCCTGCTCAGGCTGAACCTGCTCAGGTAAAGGATCCTCAGCCTCATCGATGTAATAAAGCTCTTCAGCCTCTCCGTACGACTCTTCAGGCAGATACTCTCTATCCGAGACGGCTTCCTCCTGCGGATAACAGACCGAAGGGCCGGGATCACCGTCATAATAATCCTTCATCGGCTCACCTCCTGTTCATTTTCCTGAACGGCAGTCAGATTCAGCCCCTGGATAATGCCCGTTATGATAAGCGTGCTCAGCACGGAGCTGCCCCCGTAGCTGATAAGCGGCAGTGTGATCCCGGTAGAAGGTATCATCCCGGTGACACCGCCGATGTGCAGGAACACCTGTACGCCGAGCATAGCCGCAAAACCGACACCGGTAATCTGGTAAAATGTATTTTTCAGCCTCGCGGAGATCAGGAAAAGCTTTGTCACGAAGCAGAGATATATCAATATGAGCATACAGCCGAAAACAAGTCCGAGTTCCTCGCACATCGCCGAGAAAATAAAATCATTGCGGGCGAGCGGTATCATGGACGGATATCCACGGCAGAGACCAAGTCCGAAAAGGCCGCCGCTGCCGAGTGCGAATAGCGACTGTGAAAGCTGGTAGCCCTTGTTTTCATAATCCGCAAGAGGATCGAGCCAGACCTGTACCCTCACTCTGACATGGTCAAACAGTCTGTACGCTCCCACCGCAGCCACAGCACCCGCACCGATTCCGGCGAGCAGATATCCGGGCTTCTGTGTCGCGACAAACAGCATAAAGATGAATGAAATAAAATACACGAAGCCGCTGCCGAGATCAGTGGAGGCCACGAGTATGAGCACATGGACCGCGGCTATCACCGTAGTGAGAATCGTACGAGGGAACGACTGCCCCTTGCTGAACATCGAGGCTGTGAACAGTACAAATGTGATCTTCACGAATTCGGAGGGCTGCAGCCTGAACGGGCCTATACTGAAAGTGAGCTGCGCTCCGTAGGTAGTGCTGCCGAGACGCCAGACGACTGCCAGCACCGCGATCCCGAACACGGCGTAGACCCAGGCCCAGTGCGAAAGAACGATAAAGCGCTTTATAATAGCCGGTATGAACAGGATGAGCAGCATACCCGCTATCCCTATGACGAACTGCTTCACAGCCTTTTCCATGTCGAGTCTTGAAAGAAACATGATGCCGATCGAAAAAAGCGTGACCATATTGCTGAGTATCAGCCTTGAGCAATCGCGGTAAAGCTTCTGGAACAGATGGATATATACAGGATAGCAGATCAGCTGTACTGCACAGAAAGCGAGCATCCTCCAGTCATTGCCGTTTACGAAAATCAGAAAATAGCACGAAAAAAGGAGGAGACACATAAAGAAGGTCTGCCCCCTCAGGAGCCGGTTCGCCCTGCGCAGGCTGCCGGGCAGGAACGCAGGTATCTCAAGCAGTGTATACAGCACCGCCAGAGCCGGTATAAGATATTTGAAAAAGCCGTTGATTACCTCGGTCAATTATTCCCCCGTCTTTTCGGAGGACTCTTCCGCCGTCCTCCCTGCGGCCTCTGCCGCCGCCTTTTCCTCAGCCTTTTCGGCCCTCTTGCGCTTTCTTTCAAGCTTTATCTGCTGCGTAACGAGCTCATGCTTGAGATTGAAGACCTCTTTTTCAAGACTTTCCGACTTTTCCTCGAGCTCTTCTGCCCTTTCCTTCAGCTTGTAATACTCATCGGCGATATTCAGAAGGATCATTGCATTCTGAAAATCCGTCGGCTGGCGCAGAAAGCCCTGTATTTTACGCAGCTCACTGATCTTTGTATTGATATATAACGCGACCTTCTGGAGGTACTCAGGATCCTCGTATCCTCCGATATCATAGGTCTTACCGGCTATCATTACTTCGGTGTAATTCTTATTCATGGTTCCTCCTTCCGAAACCCTTTCAATGTTCTTCCTTCAGCCTGTCAAGTAGTGGATAAACGCCGTTTTTGTCAGTGATCCCGAGATGTCTGTATGCCTTTTCACCGGCCACACGGCCTCTCGGTGTCCTTATAAGGAAACCGTTCTGTATGAGATAAGGCTCTATCACATCCTCGAGCGTGCCTACATCCTCTCCTATCGCGGCTGCCAGCGATTCGAGTCCTACGGGGCCGCCGTTGAAGCTTTCTATCAGGGTGGTGAGCACTCTCCTGTCGGAGGCGTCAAGACCGAATGAATCCACATCGAGTATCCGCAGAGTCTCATCCGCCACGGGCTTCGTTATAATGCCGCCGTGCTCTACCTGAGCAAAATCACGGACTCTCTTTAACAGCCTGTTCGCAAGCCTCGGCGTTCCGCGCGATCGCCTCGCGATCTCGGCTGCGCCATCGCTGTCTATGTCCACACCGAGGATAGCGGCTGACTTTACCACGATCTTTTCGAGGTCGGACGGCGAGTAAAACTCAAGGCGGTTTACTATGCCGAAGCGATCACGAAGCGGCGCCGTGAGCATACCGGCTCTCGTCGTGGCGCCTATCAGTGTGAAACGCGGCAGCTTCAGATGCACGCTCCTCGCTGACTCGCCCTTTCCTATCAGAACGTCGATGACAAAATCCTCCATTGCCGGATAGAGGACCTCTTCCACCTGACGGTTCAGCCTGTGTATCTCATCCACGAAAAGCACGTCACCGGCTGAAACGCTGTTCAATATCGCGGCCATATCGCCTGGTCTCTCAATGGCAGGGCCCGAGGTGATCTTTATATTCACGCCCATTTCGTTTGCTATGATGCCCGCGAGCGTGGTCTTTCCCAGACCGGGAGGGCCGTAAAACAGTACATGATCGAGCTGCTCACCGCGCTCCTTCGCGGCGCGGATATACACGCGGAGCGTGTTTTTTATCTGTTCCTGACCTATATAATCATCGAAGAGCCTCGGTCGGAGACTGTTGTCCATGGCTCTGTCATCATCTATCAGCTCTGTATTGAGTATCCTGTGCTCCATGGGTTCTCTCCTAACTCAGCTTCTGTCTTAAGGCAAGGCTCAATATCTCATCGGAGGTCATTTCCGGCGTGACAGACAGCCTGCTTATAAGTGACAGCGACTCCGAAGGTGAATATCCGAGCGCAATCAGAGCCTCCATCGCGTCCTCACGCGCTCCGGACGCCGCAGGTACTGCGCTGCCTTCGGAAACATATTCGCCTATATCACCGAGCTTGAATTTATCCTTCAGCTCGAGAATGATCTTTTTCGCGGTCTTGGGGCCGAGTCCCGGTGCCCTCGATATACGCTTTTCGTCGTTTGAGAGCACCGCGAGCTTCAGCGCGTCGGCCTCCATGACGCTCAGCACTCCGATAGCGACTTTCGGTCCGATGCCGCTGATACCTATGAGCAGCCTGAAAACCTCTCTGTCCTCGCGGCTTTTGAAGCCATACAGCTTTATCGCGTCCTCGCTGACATGAAAATGCGTATATACTCTGACCGCACTTCCTATGGGCGGCAGGCCGTCAAGCAGAGTAGAAGGTACCGTCACAAAAAAACCTACCCCGCCTGTCTCCACCACTATCGATCTGTCGCCGGTCTCGGCCAGTGTACCTGAAAGAAATGAGATCATCGCCGCTCCTGATTACTACGAAACATAATACCGCGATATCGCGGAGAAATACTTATTATTTTCTTATTATTTCTTTGAAATTATACTACAGACCCCGCACTTTTGCCATATAGAATTGGTTTCCGGCCATTTAGAGCATCGTGTTGAGTATTTCGAGAGATTTGAAATCCTTTTCGACGAATTCGGCCGCGAG
>JAZRWL010000192.1:0-2456 GCA_045599685.1 Lachnospiraceae bacterium | reverse complement strand
AGGCAAACCATGACAGATCAGTATGTAAGTCCTTTGTCAAAAAGGTATGCGAGCGAGGAGATGATCGCCCTGTTCTCGCAGGACAAGAAGTTCAGTACCTGGAGAAAGCTCTGGGTCGCGCTTGCCGAGTCCGAGATGGAGATGGGTCTTCCCATCACCGAGGAACAGATAAGCGAGATGAAGGAGCATATATACGATATCAATTACGCCGATGCCGAGGCACGTGAAAAAGAGGTGCGTCACGACGTCATGTCGCATGTGTATGCCTATGGTCTGCAGTGTCCCAAGGCAAAGGGCATCATCCACCTCGGTGCGACCTCCTGCTATGTGGGCGATAATACGGATCTGCTTCTGATGAAGGAGGGACTGGAGATCATCAAGACCCGCCTCGTCGAAGCGATGAAGCCTCTGGCGGAATTTGCGATGAAATACCGTTCACTGCCTACGCTTGGTTTTACTCATTACCAGCCTGCCCAGCCTACGACGGTGGGTAAGAGAGCTGCGCTCTGGCTGCTCGATCTGAAGCTCGATTATGAGGATATCTGTCATGCGCTCGATACCCTCGCGGCACGAGGCGTAAAGGGTACGACCGGTACTCAGGCCAGTTTCCTTCAGCTTTTCGAGGGCGATCACGAAAAGGTAAAAGAGCTCGACCGCAAAGTATCCGCGAAGATGGGCTTTGATAAGATATACCCCGTCACCGGACAGACTTATTCGCGTAAGGTCGATTATCGTGTGCTTTCGGTGCTCGCCGGTATCGCTCAGAGCGCTCACAAGTTCACGAATGATATCAGGCTTCTGGCACATATGAAGGAAATCGAGGAGCCCTTCGGCAAAAAGCAGATCGGTTCGTCCGCCATGGCCTACAAGCGCAACCCGATGCGCTCGGAGAGGATCGCCTCTCTGTCGGATTTTGTCATGAGCAATGTGATGAATCCCATGCTCGTAGCTTCTACGCAGTGGTTTGAAAGGACGCTTGATGACTCGGCGAACAAGCGCCTGTCGGTACCCGAAGGCTTTCTGGCCACCGATGCCATCCTCATGCTTTACAAGAATGTCGCGGACGGCCTGATCGTTCATGAAAAGGTCATCGAAAAGCACCTGATGGAGGAGCTTCCCTTCATGGCTACCGAAAATATCATGATGCGCGCCGTGAAAAAGGGCGGAGACCGTCAGGAGCTGCATGAAAAGATCAGAGAGCTCTCGATGATCGCCGGAACGAATGTCAAGGATAAGGGCCTTGATAATAACCTTCTCGAGCTGATAGCGGCTGAGCCTGCTTTCGGCTGTGACCTTGAGGAACTGAAGGGACTCATGGAGCCTTCGCTTTATATCGGGCGCGCACCGGAGCAGACGAAGGAATTCGTCGAGGAGGAAATCTACCCCATAATCGAGGCTGAGAGCGGAATGGGCGTGGCTCTGTCAGAGAATATTAAGAATTAATTAGATATATTACAAGATATTGGTCTTGCGTCAAAAGACTGATTATATTACAATTTTTACATAATTCTGAAGAGGAAAAAGGTATGGCGGGAATAAAAGACACACAGTTTATACCGATAATAACCGAAGGATCCGTCCCTGCGGCTGAGGTCCTTGAAAGGGTTTATCAGGCGCTGGTTGAAAAGGGATATAATCCCGTCAATCAGATAGTGGGATATATTCTGTCCGGCGACCCTACCTATATCACCAGCTACGCAGGAGCGCGTACTCTGATATCGAGGGTGGAGCGCGATGAGCTGCTGGAGGAGCTTGTCAATACCTACATAGAGACAAAGAAGGCCAAATGAAGCTGCTCGGTCTGGATTACGGCTCAGTGACGGTCGGCGTCGCCATCTCGGACGAGCTGGGCATTACCGCTCAGCCGCTCATGACGATGAAAAGAGAGCAGGAGAATAAGCTTCGTAGGACACTTGCAGGCATCAAGGAGCTCACCGAACAGTACGGTGTCGGTCGTATAGTATTAGGCTTTCCTCTTAATATGGATGAAACGGCGGGAGAGCGGTGCGAAAAGACTCTGGTTTTTAAGGAGCTCCTTGAAAAACGTATCGGTCTCCCCGTTATTTTGTGGGACGAAAGGCTGACCACCTGGGCCGCGGATCAGGATCTCGAATTCACCGGGGTAAAGAAAAAGGACCGAAAAAAGGTGATCGATCAGCTGGCCGCAATGTACATTCTTCAGGACTATATGGATAATGCCGGTGTAATGGATTATGGAAAAGATAGTATTTCAAGATGAAAACGGTAAATCTCTGGAGCTTTTCATACTGGAAAGCACCAGACTTGCCGGTAATGATTATATACTTGCGAGTGATGTTGAGACCGGAGACGGCGAATGCTATATCCTGAAGGAGGTATCCTCGGGCGACAGTAGTGAGGCCGTTTACGAAATGGTAGAGGATGAAGGCGAACTGGACTACCTGCTGAATATTTTTTCCGAGCTGGTAGAGGACGTG
>JAZRWL010000191.1:0-2638 GCA_045599685.1 Lachnospiraceae bacterium | reverse complement strand
CGACGGAAACATAGGCCTTTGCGGTCTTTAATGTCGATCTGATCTCTTCTGTCGGGAAGGGCCATACCGTGATAGGGCGAATAAGGCCAGCCTTTATGCCCTTTTCTCTGAGCGCGATGACTGCGTTTCTGGCGACACGCGCAGCGATACCGAAGGCGACCAGCACATATTCTGCGTCTTCGGTGTGGAAGCTCTCATATCTCGTTTCCTTCTTCGCGATCTCTTCATAGCGCGCGTAACGCTCAAAATTCTTGCGTTCGAGCTCTTCGGGATCAAGATAAAGCGAATTAATGATATTATGCGGACGTTTTTTCTCAGTTCCCGTCACTGCCCATGGCTTTTCGACCAGTTCGGGGGTGATGGAGGATATCTCTACAGGCTCCATCATCTGTCCCATGGTACCGTCTGCCAGAAGCATCGCCGGCATACGGTAACGGTCCGCGAGGTCAAAGGCGAGCGCGGTGAGATCGGCCATTTCCTGCACAGAAGCCGGAGTGAGCACGAGCAGATGATAATCACCGTGTCCGCCGCCCTTCGTAGCCTGGAAATAATCCGACTGTGAGGGCTGTATTCCTCCCAGGCCGGGGCCGCCTCGCTGCACGTTCACGGTAAGCGCGGGGAGCTCCGCTCCGGCGATATATGAGATCCCTTCCTGCTTCAGGGATACTCCCGGTGAGGATGAGGAGGTCATTACTCTTTTTCCCGTCCCCGCAACACCGTAGACCATATTGATAGCGGCGACCTCGCTCTCAGCCTGCAGGAATACACCGCCGACCTTTGGCATACGTTTTGCCATATGCGCGGCAAGCTCCGTCTGCGGCGTGATGGGATAACCGAAATAGAATCTGCAGCCGGCCCGGATAGCGGCCTCTGCGATAGCTTCATTTCCCTTCATCAAAAATCTTTCAGCCATGCTTCACCTCTCAACAGTGATGATACAGTCAGGGCACATGATAGCGCAGGAAGCGCAGCCCGTGCAGGCCGACTGCTCAGTGATGCGTGCGATGGGGTGCCCTTTTTTGTTCAGGCAGTCCTTCGCGATCTCGATGAGCTGCTTCGGACATGAGATAACACACAGTCCGCAGCCCTTGCATTTTTCTGAATCAAATGTAATCTTTGCCATAGTCTCTCCCGGGTCACAGACCCTCTTGTATTCTTATGGGGGTATAACCCTCGCAAGCTAATTTTTCGTTTACGGTCGTCGCCGCCAGCGGAAGACCCGCGAGCTCACATAGTCGTTCGGCTGCTCCGGCCGTCCGCTCCACATCCTCGATCATCGTGATCCTGCCGAGATTCGAATTATTGATGATCGCGGTGCATTTCAACCGGCAGGCCGCCTCGATCTCCCGCATTACCGAAAGTGCCTCCTCCGGTGTGACAGTAAGATAGCGGTAAAAATTCACGACATAATACAGCCCGTATTCAGCCTCTTCTTCAATCAGCGGCAGGAACCTTCCGAGGACATACGCCCCTCTGTCGTCACCGCCGATATCGAGGACCGCTGACCTTGTCCTGTCCGTAAACAGCGTGTAAGCCTCGCTCGGCACCGCAGGCAGATCGACATTCGTATTGGCGTACGGTATCGACAGGACCTCTATGCCCTCAGCCTCGAGTTCTTTTTCGCTGTCCTTGGTACGGAAATACGGATTCACGATGTCAAGATCGGCAATTATCACACGCCGCCCGAGGCTTTTTAAGCGGCGAGCGTAGTTTATTGCGACATTTGTTTTCCCGCTCCCGAAATGTCCGCAGAACATACTCAGCCTCTTCATTACAGCATGCTCCTCCTGATCTTTCCATTCGCCGTCTTCGGCAGTGAATCTCTGAAGACGACGAGCCTCGGGTATTTGTACGGCGCGGTGTGCGCCTTGACATATTCCTGGATTTCCTTCTTCAGCTCCTCAGTGCATTCTGTACCCGCAGTCAGTACTATGCTTGCCTTCACGATCTGTCCTCTGACCGGGTCAGGTGCAGCGGAGACTCCGCATTCCAGTACATAAGGCAGTTCCATGATCACACTTTCTATCTCGAATGGACCGATACGGTAGCCGGAGGATTTTATAATGTCATCCACCCTGCCGACATACCAGTAATACCCGTCCTCGTCCTTCCAGGCGGTATCTCCCGTATGATAATACCCGTCGCGCATAGCCTCACCAGTCAGAGCCTCATTTTTGTAATACTGACTGAAAAGCCCGAGCGGTGTCCGCTTATGAAGGTCGATCACTATCTCTCCGGTCTCGCCCTCCGCTACCGGCTGTCCGTCCCTGTCCAGAAGAAGGATGTCATACTGCGGTGAAGCCTTGCCCATCGAGCCGACCTTTACCGGCATCCCGTCGAAATTCGCTATGGTAAGCGTGGTCTCGGTCTGACCGAAGCCCTCGTGGATCGTAAGCCCGGTACTGTTCTTGAACTGCCTGTACACCTCCGGATTCAGTGCCTCTCCTGCAGTGGTCATATGCTGAACAGAGGAAAAATCATAGGCCGAAAGGTCCTCCTTTATGAACATCCGGAGCATCGTCGGCGGCGCGCAGAAGGTCGTTATCCGGTATTTTTCAAAGAGCGGCAGGATATCCTCCGCCTTGAAACGGTCATAATCATATACGAAGACAGCACCCTCGCAGAGCCACTGACCGTA
>JAZRWL010000190.1:0-3377 GCA_045599685.1 Lachnospiraceae bacterium | reverse complement strand
GAGCTTGTCCTCGGGAAGAGAATCCATGTGCATCCCTATCGTAAAGCCGCCCTTTGAGTATTTCAGGTCGTTGTAGGACTGGATCAGCATCGGGATATCGAGCTCCATCGGGCAGCCCTCGGTGCAGTAGCGGCAGCCGGTGCAGGGGATGGCATCCTTCATATCATCGGCCACGTCAAGGAGCAGAGCCTTTTCTTTTTCAGTCAGTGGATCGTAATTCTCATAGATGGCGATATTCTCCACGACATGCTCATATTTTGACATGCCGCTGAGCGTAACGCGGGCGTTCGGCAGCTCCTGGAGGAAGCGGAAGGCCCATTTCGTGGCGCTGTCTCCGGGGCGGAGAGCCGACAGCCTGTTCATCGCGCTGTCGTCGAGATTCGAGAGCTTGCCGCCGTGCAGAGGCTCCATGATCACGATGGGGATATTACGCGAGGTGAGCAGCTCGTACTTTTTGTCGGCGTTCTGGAGATCCCAGTCCATATAATTGCACTGGATCTGGCAGAATTCGAGCACGTCGCCCCATTTGTCGAGGATATATTCGAGATTATCCAGGCGTCCGTGACTGGAAAAGCCGAGGTGTTTTATCCGGCCTGCCTTTTTCTGCTCGACGAAATAATCCACGATTCCCCAGGCGGGATCCTCGTAGACATTGATGGAATTCTCGCAGACATTGTGCAGGAGATAGTAATCAAAGTATTCCACACGGCATTTTTCCAGCTGCTTTTCGAATACGCCCGCGGGATCGTAGGAAGAGGCGGTCTGGTGGCCGGGATACTTGTCCGCGAGGAAGTAGCTTTCGCGCGGATATTTTGCGAGAGCCGCACCCAGCACGACCTCGGACATGCCGTTGTGATAGGGCCAGGCGGTATCAAAGTAATTGACACCGTTTGCCATGCAGTAATCGACCATTTTTTCGGTCTGAACGGTATCGATGCTCTTGTCCTCATTCAGAGGGAGACGCATCGCTCCGAAGCCTAAGCGGGATACTTTGTTTCCAAGAAAATCATTGTAAATCATGGCTTACCTCCGTTTATATTTCGTTTTCGTGCGTGATGGCAATAGTACCGATGCCGGTCAGGCCTCCCAGCGACCCGAGGCTCCGCAGGGAAGGCAGAGGCCGGTGTTTTTAACCGGCAGACCCAGCTCATCGGCGGTCGAGTGGCCGCCGTACCTCGCCGTGACGGTGAGATCCAGCAGATATTTCAGCACTGAAGGCGCAAGACCCGTTGTATAGCTGTTTATCAAAAAGAACAGGGGCTCGTCGGAAAGGAGCGAGACACAGCTTTTTACGAGGGGATAGATCGCATTCTCAATTTTCCAGATCTCACCCTTCGGGCCTCGGCCGTAGCTGGGCGGATCCATGATGACGGCGTCGTATCTGCTGCCGCGTCTTATTTCGCGTTCGACGAACTTCATGCAGTCATCGACGAGCCAACGTACCGGCGCGTCCGCGAGTCCGCAGGAAGCCGCGTTTTCACGTGCCCATGAGACCATTCCCTTCGCAGCGTCCACATGCGCCACAGAAGCTCCCGCGCTCGCTGCTGCGACCGTGGCGCCTCCCGTATATGCGAAAAGATTGAGGACCTTTATCGGTCGCCCGGCTTTTTTTATCAGAGAGGACATCCAGTCCCAGTTTGCTGCTTGCTCGGGGAAGAGCCCTGTGTGCTTGAAGCTGAAAGGCTTCAGTCCGAAGGTCAGCCGGTCGCCGGTAACGAGATCATAACGGATGCTCCACTGTTCGGGCAGATCGAAGAATTCCCAGCTGCCGCCGCCCTCACGGCTGCGATGGTAGTGCGCGTTCGGCTGCTTCCAGCCGTGATGTCTGCGCTCGGTATCCCAGATGATCTGCGGATCGGGACGGACGAGCAGATAAGTGCCCCAGCGTTCGAGCTTTTCACCTGAGGAGGTGTCCAATACCTCATATTCCTTCCATCTGTCGGCTGTCCACATATTAGTCCTTTCGTGCGCGGTGAATGGGCCGCGCGGTCACGTATATCCGATGCATGAGTGATTTCTTCGTATAAAATAGCATAACTGACGGTGCTATTCAATATAAGTGCCTTCCACGAAACAGGATTATCAGCTCTTTTTGCCGGAATATGGTATTATATATAAAATGCGGCGGCTGACGCAAAAGGAGCGGATATGTTTTTACTTATTAAAAACGCGGATGTTTACAGTCCTGCACATCTGGGGATGAAGGATGTTTTCATAGCGAATGGCCGGATAGCCTTTATCGAAGATGAGCTGGAGCTTTGTCTGCCGGGGATGCGCACGATAGACCTCGAGGGACGTGTGCTCGCGCCCGGCCTCATCGATCAGCATGTTCATATCACGGGCGGCGGCGGAGAATCCGGTTTTGCGAGCAGAGCGCCTGAGGCGAACATCGAGTCTATAGTGAGCGCGGGCGTGACCTCGGTGGTAGGACTTCTCGGGACGGACGGTATCTCGAGGAGCGTCGAGAATCTTGTCGCGAAGGCAAAGGCGCTGCGCGAGGAGGGCATTTCGGCCTGGTGTCTCACGGGCAATTATGCCGTTCCGACACTGACGCTCACCGGCTCGGTGAGCCGTGACATCGCTTTTATCGATGAGATAATCGGCGTGAAGGTCGCCATTTCCGACCACAGATCGTCAGCTCCGACGAAGGAAGAGCTTGCCAGGCTCGCGACAGAGGCTCGTGTGGCCGGTATGCTCGGCAAAAAGACCGGAGAGGTGCATATGCACACCGGCAGAGGACGCAGTGGTCTGGCAGATATCATAGATATAGTGAATACTACGGATATACCGATCAGTCAGTTCAGACCGACTCATGTCGGGAACCAGCCGGATGATGCAGTGACCTTTGCCAATATGAGCGGTTTCATAGATTTCACCTGCGGGAATGTCGAAAAAACCGCGGCGCTGATGGCCGATATCTGGTCACGGGTACCGCTTCACAGCGTGACGCTCAGTTCTGATGCGAACGGAAGTATGCCGATGTGGAATGAGAAAAACGAGCTGATCGGTATCACGATCGCCACGGAAAAGTCACTCTTGCAGACTGTGGGAGCACTTGTACGGGCGGGCATGCCTCTCGAGACGGCTCTGCTCTGCGTCACGGAAAATCCTGCGAAGGCGCTGCAGTTCTACCCCCGCAAGGGCACTGTCGCGGCAGGCGCGGACGCGGATCTTATCGTGCTCAGGCCGGATGTCACGCTGGACGGCGTGATCGCCGGAGGCGAGATCATGATGCAGGACGGCGTGCTGCAAAAGCATGGCTTTTTCAGATCATAATTCCGAGAGACCCTCGGAGATACCGAGCAGGACTATCCCCGCAATGACGGTGAAAACACAGATATAGCGGCTACTGCCGAGCCTTTCATGAAGCATGAGCC
>JAZRWL010000189.1:0-3646 GCA_045599685.1 Lachnospiraceae bacterium | reverse complement strand
ATGCGTGTCTGACTGACGCAGCAGGTACTCGATCTCATGGGATCTGTATGCAGTATTCACAGTGACGAGCACCGCGCCTATCCTCGTGGCCGCCCAGAATGTCAGAAACCACTGCGGGATATTCGTAGCCCAGATCGCTATATGATGGCCGGGCTTCACTCCCAGTGAAATAAATGCCGCCGCCACACGGTCCACATCACGTCGGAATTGGGCGTAGGTGCGGGTATAATCGAGTGTAGTATACTTAAAGGCGTACTGATCCGGATATATCTCTGCCATTTTATCCAGAAGCTGCGGAAATGTGAATTCTACCGGCTGATATTTCGGCCAGGGAAAGGTCCCGGTCCGGGCGCGGTTATACTGCAGCGGCCTCGGCTGTGCCCGATCCTGTGAAAAGCCGAGTTTTCCGATGAAGTGTGTGAGCACGATATCGTGATCGTTTATCTCGTCATTCCAGTCCGCGCAGATACAGCCCTCGTAATTCAGTGATTTCAAAGCATTCAAAAGCTTTCCGACCGGCAGTTCTCCCTCTCCGAGCAGGACGTTCCTGCCATCTCTTCTGTCTCCGAGCCTCACATAGTCAATATACGCTCCGAGCGCCTTCATGGTGGTCTCGACACTTTCCTTAGCGTCAAAATACGTTCCTCTGACGTTCCAGCAAAGTCCGGCTGATACCGAACCGACAGTCTTTAACAGTGCGAGAGCCTCATCCGAGTCAGAGATCGGACCCTTTGTTTCAAAGAGCACCTCCAGACCCGATTTTTCGGCAAGCGAAAGCACGGGCTGCAAAAGATTCTTCAACGAAAGATAATCGCGTGAGCAGCCGATCTCAAAGATCATCCGCTCTGTTGCGGTCTTCTCAGCGAGCTCGGCGAATGTTATGAGTTCATGAGCGGTGACCTCAGCATCGTCAAGCGGCTGCGGGAATTTCACCGCGACTATTTCGAGACCACGGTTTCGAAGTTTCCTTTTTGCGTCGGAAAAATGCTCTGCCCGAAAGATCGAATCGGTATGCTTATTGCGTTCGGACAGTGGATCAAATATCTCAAAGCCTCCGAAGCCGTAATCCTTTGTGAGCTCGCATTGCTCAAAAAGGTCGGCCGCGAATACGTTTTCTGTGGAATATACGGCCTTCATATCATTTTTCCTCGAAGACTATCTTATTGAGCGCATTGATATACGCCCTTATGCTCGCCCCGACGATATCCGTTGAAAGTCCGTTCCCGGAATAGAGCTTACCATTGCTTCGCAGACGTACGACAGCAGCGCCGAGAGCGGATTTTCCCTCAGTGACTGCTTCTATCTGAAGATCATCGAGCTCATAATGATGCCCTATACTGCTGTCTATTGCATTGAAGGCCGCATCAATGGGGCCATCGCCTCCGGCTACACCGTTGTACAGACCGTCAGTACTGCGCAGCTTCACCTGCGCCATGGAGGATACTATATTACTGCTCGTGATCATGTAGTTCTCGAGATGATATGTGCTCGGCACCTGCATAGCGGTGGAAGCGATCACCGCCTCCAGCTCCTTACCCTCGATACTGTGCTTTTTGCGGCAGACTGAAAGTACTGCATCATATACTCTGCCGAGATCCTCATCATCGAGCTCATATCCGAGCATCGCCGATGCCTTTTTAACACTGTCGATATTGCTGTCCTGATCCAGATATACAGCGGCGATATCGTCATTCGCGGCTTTCTGCCCTCCTGCCGTGAAACGTTTTCCGATAGTTTTTAATATGTTTTTGATATCTGTATGGAGCTGCGTCCTGTTCAGGCCGTTCCAGATACCGCAGGTCGTACCGAAGGTATCGAGTGTCCGGGAAAGTTCCTCCGTGCTTAGCGACAATTTCCCCTCTACGCTTGTTTTTACGCCGTCGGCGCCGGCGCGTACCGCGGCAATAAGATTCGCCGTCTGCATCCCCGACGCAGGTGAGAGCCTTACATATACGGGTAGAGTGACTTCGGACTTCACTTCCGTCACAAGCTCCGCTACCGCTTCCGGCAGCAGATCTCCCGCATCGTCACTCAGAGTGATCGCAGATACTCCGCAGGCCGCTGCAAGGCTTACAAGTTCATTCAGAAAGCTCCTGTCGGCACGTCCGGAGTCAAGAGCGGTGAATTCCACCCGTCCGCAGACAGAGACCGCCTTTTTTATCACTGAAGCCAGCAGTTCCTTCAGTCTGTCCGCCTTCATATGCGCCACATATTCCATTTGCACCGATGATACGGGAAGACTCACTCCGAGCACGGGAGCGATATTGTTCTTTACGGCTTCGTAGGCATCCGCACAGTTCTCCGCATAAGGATCTACCTCTATCAGTACGGGACAGCCGGCGGCACCGGCTATAGTATTAAAGATTATATGATCCTCGCGTGAATTCTTTATGCGGGGCAGCTCCAGCCTGTTTACGCCGAAGCTTTCGACAGCTGCCGCAAGCGCGGTCTTTTCGCGAAACAGAAGGCGGTTCGCGGGATTCACGTCAATATCCTTTAGTGTGATGTCGGAAATGAAAAGCTCCTTCATGATCTATCTCCAAATTCAAACTGCGCCGACCTTTCTGATCGGCGCCGTAAAAGTCATATTGGAAGAAAATTTATACTATATCGGTAAAAATGTCAAATGTTTTCGAAGAAAAACATAATTAAAAATGTAATTCATGTTACTCTTCTTTTTTCACCTCATAATCCGCACCGATCAGCTCGACCGCCTTCCTCATCTGAGTATCGAAGATGTCTTCCGAGAGCTCTACCTCATAATCAGGAGCAACACCGACACCGTGGATATTGTTCCCATCCGCGGTGGTATAATTGTCGGTGGTGATTTTCAGGACCGTTCCGTCGCTTAATGGATAGTAGGTCTGAACGATGCCTTTTCCGTACGTTGTGACTCCCACGAGCGACGCTCTGCCGTTTTCCTTCAGCGTAGAGGCCAATATCTCGGACGCACTCGCCGAATACTGATTCACGAGCACGACCATCTCACCCGTAAAAACAGGGTCTGTAGAAGTCATATAATCGGAAGTATAGCCGCTCGCGCTCTCGGTATGGAAAATATTAAGCCCGCTGTCAAGGAACATATCGGCTATCTCAACGACGCTCGTTACAAGGCCGCCGGGATTGGAGCGGATATCGAGTATGAGTTTTTCCATGCCCTGTCCGTTCAGCTCGTCAAGAGCCTTACGCATCTGTTCGGCAGTCACACTGTCGAATCCGGAAAGATAAATATATCCCGTAGTATCATCCAGCATTTCAGATTCGACCGTCTGCTTTTCGACCTTTGCCCTCTCCATCTCGAATTCCAGGCTCTCGGTCTCTCGTTTTACGGTGATGCGGACAAGTGTACCCTCCTCACCCTTTATCATGGCGACGATATCGTCGATATCCATTCCGCCCGTCGGGGTGTCCTCTACGCCGATAATAATATCGCCCTCCCGGAGTCCTGCGCCAGCCGCAGGGCTGTTTTCATAGACCTGCATCACCTCGGCGCCCTCATCGACCTGCGAGACGAGTATTCCTATACCGTAAAACTCGCCGCTCATGCTCTCCTCGAGATCCTTCAGCTCATCAGCGTTATAATAAGCACTGTAAATATCACCGAGACCTTCCACATAGCCCTTTACGAGGCCGTCACCGAGCTGGT
>JAZRWL010000188.1:0-6562 GCA_045599685.1 Lachnospiraceae bacterium | reverse complement strand
CTGCTTATTCTACGAATACGGCTACATCATCAAGGGTGCGTCTTACCTTCGGTCTGACCGCATCCTCATCGCCATATCCCAGAAGAATGACCATTCTCACGGAATCACCCTCGGGAACACCGGCGAGTTCTCTGATCACAGCCTCGGGGAAAAGACCGAGGATCACGGTATCGAGCCCCAGTTCCTCCGCCTGCAGGCAGAGATGAGCGGTACTAAGGCCCAGATCATAATACGAGAAGCGGCGGCTTTCACCGGCATCGATCAGCCTCTGAACTACGGCGGGAGTCTCCGCCTCTGTCAGAGCGATGATCACAGGCGCCTGCGCGGTGAAGGGATTCATATGCATCTCCTCCATGCCCTTTGCAATGGCCGCCCTGTGCTCGGGCTTTGTGAAAACATAATATTTCCACGGCTGACTGTTGCAGGCTGAAGGCGCGATGCGCGCGGCCTCAAGACATTTTTCGATAAGCTCGCGGGGTACAGGCTTGTCACTGTACTTCCTGCAGCTGTGGCGGCTTAAAGCAAGCTCGTAAAAGTTTTCCATATCCATCCTCCTTATTGTTCTTTCTTCCTTCTGACCTCATATCCGGTCACAACGACGATGATATCCGCGGCGTCATTGCCGTCCCAGGTACCGTTTTTGACCACAAAAGTCACGAGCCTCTGGTAGCTGTCGGGGATCCCGTCTCCGCTTCCGGTTCCGTCATCCTTCATGCCGCCGATCACGTCATCCTCATAGATCGCATTAAAGGTCGGCATATCGGTCATTTCGTAATACCAGCCGAGGAAGACCTTCCCCGCCGGTGCGGCCGGTGTTCCGGGCTCCACATCGCCCTTTACGATGTAAACATCCTGATCTGCCGGCGCCGCAAGCGTCGAGGACATCGTCCAGTCACCTCCGTTCGGAAGCACACGGATCTTATCATCTTCTTCCGTCCTTTCAGTATTACGAACGTCTTCCCGCGGCTTCACAGTCGTCATATTATGACAATGACACAAATGCCCAATTTCTCGCATATATAATAACACAAAGCAGGCGGAATGTGTATCACTGTTTTTGTGATATCGCAAATGCTGAAATTTCATTTTTTGTCTTTTCCCGTGAAAATCCGGTAAAATCAAAGAGCTGCCGGATGATACGGCAGCCCGCGGCAATGTTACATTATCATGAATGCCAACTAATATTTCTTTTTCAGAATAAGAATATTCCTCTCATTCTCATACTCATATTTCATCTCATCCATCAGTTTCTTTACCATAAAGATCCCGAGGCCTCCGATCTCCCGCTCCTCTGCCGGAAGTGTAATGTCCGGATCCTCTTTTTTCAGCGGATTATAGGGGATCCCCTCATCCTCGAAGCGTATACAGACCGCGCGGGGCTCAGTCTGCTCATAGATCCGGACTCTGACCGGGCCGGCAGCCTTCGGATATCCGTAACGCACGATATTGCTGAATATCTCGTCAATGGCGACGCAGACAGAGGTCGCGGTCTCCGCTGGACAGCCCATGCGTTCCATTTCCCGCTCGGCGAATTCCGTCACGGCCTCGATATCACCGAGTACCGCCTCATCAAAACCGATCGAGGCCGCCGGCTCCGTCCCTATATAACGGAGCGCCAGCATCGTGATATCATCGAACTGCTCGCCGTCGCCTGAAAATGCATCGATATCCGCTCTGACGAGACCGCAGAGTTCCTTCATATCCGAAAACTCTGCCTTGTTCAGCGTATCAAACAGCCGTTCCTCGCCGTACAGTTCTTTTCCGGCATTCATCGCCTCGGTCACTCCGTCCGTGTAAAGGAAAATGATATCGCCCGGCAAAAGCTTCAGCTCCTGTGTCTTGTATCTTATCCCTTCCATTCCCGCGAGCACAAGGCCGCTGCGTTCCCTGAGATATTCGAAGCCGCCGTTTCCGCGCCGCAGCAAAGGCGGATTGTGCCCGGCATTCGAGTATCGCAAAAGGCCGGTGTCAAGCTCGATCATGCCCTGCCAGGCCGTGACGAACATCCCCGCGTCATTTCCGCCGCAGAGACTGTCATTGCAGTGCGAGAAAACGTCAGAAAGCGGCATATCCGCCTCCGTCAGGCTCTTCAGCTCGCTCTTCGCTCTCATCATGAACATTGCCGCCGGGATGCCCTTACCCGATACATCGGCGACGAGGAAATTGAGTCTGTTGTTCTGTGTCAGGTAAAAATCATAAAAATCTCCCCCGACCTCCTTTGCGGGATCCATTACGGCAAAGATATCCAGATCCGTCCTCTTCGGAAAGGCCGGGAATACGCCGGGCAGTGCTGAGCTTTGGATATTCTTCGCGAGCTCCAGCTCTCTGTCGATCCGCTTCGAAGCCTCGTCAATATAATGCTTCAGCGTATCGACCGTCATATTAATATCGTCTGAAAGCAGTGAAAATTCCTCGTTGCTGCGTACGTCCACGATCTCGTTCAGATCGCCGTCCGTGATCCTCGCGAGTGAGGAATTGACCGATTTGATCTGATCGACCACCACGCGCTTGATCAGGATATAGATCAGGCCGAAGAGCACCGCGAATACGATGATCTCCAGGAAGCTGTTCACATAAAGCGCGATATTGCGCATATGGAAAGCCTCCGCCTCGGGCAGCACCGATACGACATGGTAGCCTTCCGCCGACCTGTAGCGCAGGAGACAATCCGTCCCGCCCGGAGAGGCGGTGAAGGTGACATCTTCACCGGGAAAATCATCCGTTCCGATGTCGCCGCGGATATTTGTAAGTCCGAGGCCTTCGGGCTCACTGACGATATTGAAGTCCCCGTCGATTATCAGAATGTATCCTGTCTCCCCCACATGCCTGTTCCGGGTGAGGACGATGATCTCATTGTCGATATCCTGCCGGGACAGACCAGTGTCCGTCAGATCGCGTATATCGGCTTCTGTCTCATCAAGAGCCAGCGACAGCAGACTGTCTGCCTGAGCATCAGCCAGGCCGTTCTGCAGCCTGAAAACGAAAAAAGACGTGGCGGCAAAGGCCAACAGTATCGCCACCAGCAGCCACCTCTGTATCGTCTGTGAAATACGTATGCCGCCGCGTCCGGCTGCTGCCCTGTCTTTGTTTCCGTGAAATATCGAGAGCACGACAGATGAAAGCATCACCGATAAACCGTTCGCAGCGATCATCGGTGAGGCGCAGAGCCTGATCACTTCCATAGCCTCATTCGGCATATCCATATTCGTGATGAAGATCATCGTAAGATGCACTACCTCCATCACTACACCGACAGCACAGGAAATGAGCCATCCCGGCTGTTTCCCCTCGAACATGATTCTTCGCAGCAGCGCCGCATAAACGCCCGCGAAGACCGTCGAGATACTGCAGGCAATAGCAGTAAAGGCCCCGGCGCCCCATGAAACGGCTATCACACGTTCGATACCGCCGATCACTCCCGCGATCATTCCGGCTGGGCCGCCGAAGAAAAGACCAGCAGCAAGCACAGCCGCGTCGCGGCTGTTGAGCGTGGCCCCGTTTACATGTATGCCCCATTCGTTCCCGAGCACTGCGAGCAGCCCGAAAAATAATCCGTAGACAGCCTGTTTGATTTTTTCATTGAGCCTGCCAAAGCCCGTTTTTTTATCAAGAAGATAAAAAGCAGCCGAAAAAACGACCGGAAGCATGGCGGCAACAGCTAACTTTGCATAGGCGCTCATATGGTTCCTCTGAACAATACCAGTTCCCGGCAGAAAACAGACTGCGTCTCCTGCCCGATATTACCTCTCTATGGTGATGATCTCCGCGAAGCCGGTCATGTCGAAGATCTCATATATATAGTCACTGACATTCCTTATAACCATTGAGCCCTGTGTATCCATCGTCTTTTTGGCCGACAGGATCACTCTGAGTCCGGCGGATGAGATATACTCCAGCTTCTTAAAATCGAAAATCAGCCTTGTCACATTATCCAGAGAATCCTTCAGGAGGTTTTCCAGAGTCGGAGAGGTATTCGTATCGAGCCTGCCCTCGAGAGCAAGAGTAAGTTCGTCATCCAGTGCGGTTTTTACAATATTCATATTGAGTCAAATCCTTTCATGATCCGGTCAGATACCCGCCTGTCCGGTGCGTGATACGGAATGTCATTCCGCATCCGCGTTAAGAGTGCGTTTTACCGGAAATATTGTAAACAAAATCGGTTTTTTTTTCAAGTTCATAAGCTTATCACTATGTGTGCCGCAAAAAGCGGTCAACCGGACTTGTGATCATAATGCACCGGAACTGCGTATCCTCTGACATAACGTCATCCATAATAAGGCAATAGAGTCAACAGCACGCACGTTTTTCCTGTTGCTCAAATCGAGCAGGAGGAGCCCTGCTCCTCTTACTCGATTTGCGGCATTCGCACATCTCGCAGCAAGCTGCTCGATGTACTTGGCGATCAAACGTCGGTGTAAAACAAGCTTACGCCGCCGCATGACCGCCTTATCGCACAAAAAAGCCCGCCGCTTGCGCGGCAGCCTCAGAGTAACGGATATCAGAGTCTGTCCACCACTCTGTAAAACAGGAGCTCGTGTACCTTGAATACGGTCACGGGATCCGAGGTAAAGGAGACAGTCCTCGATGAAAGTCTCTTCACGCCGGGGACGAGCGAAGCGGTATCGGCCATATTGGAATCCTTGAAGTCTATCTCCATCGTAAGCTCTGCGGGGCAGTCAAGGGGCTTTATCTCGTCGAGCCTCTCAAGAGCGGCCTTCACGCCGTTGTATATCCTCTCTCTCGCTACCGTGGGATGTACGGAAATGGCCGAGAACCTGCTGCAGCCCTCCTTCACGACTATGCCCTCGACATTCGGGACAAAGGCTCTGCACTCTTCGGCGAGCGCCTTATCTCCTATGCAGGCAACGAGCGGTACGCCGTAAAAACCGGCGACGAGAGCGTTCGCGACGGTCTCGGTATTCATAGTGACGCCGTTGAAACGCAGATTGTAGATCTTTCCGCCGTTGTAGCAGTGGTCTATCACTCCGCCGATTGTGAGCCCGGCTCCGGCATGACCGAAGGAAATGTAAGCATCGAAGGTCTCATCGATCCCCTCCATCTGAAGGCTTGAGCGCATTGCTCCGGAAAGCAGTTTGCAGCGCGGATCCATGTCCTCGAGGATGAGATTTTCCATATCGGCATGACCGTCGCATACGAGGACTTCATCAAAGCCCGCGTCGAAGCAGGCCGCTATAGCCGCGTTCACATCACCGGCGAGGCGCTTCCTCGCCAAAGCGAAATCGCGTCCGGAGGCGCTTGACTGGAGCAGGGAGACATTGCCCTCCATACCCTCGATATCAGCAGAGATATAAGCTTTTTTCATGATCGTACTTCCTTTCTGTTAGTATAAGGATGATGCGGTTTCATTATATCACAGGATCGTGAAAACAGCATCAAAAAAGCCGCACCTGTATCGGTGCGGCGGATATGCATTATTTCGAGTGAAAAAAGCCAAAATTCAAACGGATGTAAAGAGCTTTTCTGTGAATGTGCCCTTCGGATCACTCACTCCAGAGTGTAGGTGGCGCGCGTCATTTCGTTTACCGTGGTAGTACCGTTTAAGACCAGCTCTTTCGCCGATTCAGCCAGTGTCTTCATTCCGTCCTTTTCGGCGGTGGCCTTCAGCGTTTCCATGTCACAGTTCTGCGTAATCATGCTTCTGAGCTTCGGAGTCAGGACAAGCACCTCGTGGATGGCGGTACGGCCCTTATATCCGGTCTGATTGCAATAAGGACAGCCGCGTCCGCGCTTCAGCATGACCTTTCCCTGCACTCCGAGGAGTTTTTTCTCATCCTCATCGGCCTCATATACCTCTGAACACCTCGGGCAGTTCCTTTTCAGCAGTCGCTGAGCCACTATACCGGCGACGGCACTGGTCACCATGTACTTCGGCACTTCCATATCGACGAGTCGCGGGATCGCACTGACGGTATCATTGGTATGCAGCGTTGAAAGCACGATATGTCCAGTAATAGCGGAACGGATCGCGATCTCAGCCGTCTCCGCGTCACGAATCTCGCCGAGCATGATGATATCGGGGTCCTGACGCAGGATGGATCTCAGGCCGCTGGCAAAAGTCATGCCTATCTGCGAGTTGACCTGCACCTGATTGATACCATACATCTGATACTCTACGGGATCCTCGAGCGTGATTATATTCTTCTGGATGGAATTCATTTCCTTCAGGATGGAATACAGCGTCGTGGTCTTGCCGCTTCCGGTGGGTCCGGTCAGAAGAATGATGCCCTCCGATATCTTCATGAGCTTCTTTACCTGCATGAAATTGAATTCGGAAAGCCCGATCTGATCCATGCTCATCGCCCCGGTATTCGTGCTGAGCAGTCTGATAACGATCTTTTCACCGAATACCGTAGGGATAAAGGAAATTCGCATATTGATGGATCTGCCGTCTATCTGCAGCTTGATACGACCGTCCTGCGGACGCTTCGTCTCGGCGATATTCAGATTCGACATGATCTTGATCCTGGTGGTGATACTGGTCATCGTGCTCTTCGGGAGCTGGAGCGTTTCCTTCAGATCGCCGTCGATACGCATACGGACC
>JAZRWL010000187.1:0-3638 GCA_045599685.1 Lachnospiraceae bacterium | reverse complement strand
GACCGCTTGGCCTCCGACTTCGGACTTCTGTCCCCGTCCGGAGGGCAGACGCTCGTCGATGGGCGCGACATCAGCAGGATGCCGGCGGCGGTACTGTCAAAGTACATAGCGTATATCCCGCAGTCGCATGATCCGGTATTTGATTATTCGGTAGCGGACATCGTGCTCATGGGTACGACGGCGCAGCTCGGAAAATTCTCGTCTCCCGGCAAAAAGCAGCGTGAGCAGGCGGAGGAAATACTGGAGCTGCTGCATATCGCGGAGCTGGGATCCCGCGGATACCGCAGCATTAGCGGCGGTGAGCGTCAGCTCGTGCTGATCGCCAGGGCAATGGCACAGCAGGCGAAAATACTGATCATGGACGAGCCGTCCTCGAGTCTGGATTTCGGAAACCGCATCCGCGTCATGAAGACTGTCAGGGATCTCACGGGACGCGGCTATTGTGTCATCCAGTCCACCCACGATCCAGAGCAGGCGTATCAGTATTCGGACAAGATCCTCGCCCTGTACGACGGGGCACTGCTCGCCTGCGGATCGCCTCAGGAGATCATATCAGATAAAGTCATATCAAAGCTGTACGGTATCGGCGTCGAAGTCTGCAGTCTGCGGGGTGACAGTACCCGAGTCTGCATACCCGCAGAAGCCGGACAGGTCACAGGAGGCAAATAAAACGGGAAAACATATTCTTTCACTGCTGCTCGCACTCGTCATGATCTTCGGTCTGACAGCCTGCGCGGGTACATCATCCGGTCATGACACCGCGAATAAGGAGGCCGTTTATTCCGAAACCCGCATATTTACAGACGATTGCGGACGCGAAGTTGCGCTTCCCGAAGAGATCACCGCCTTCGTCTCCTCCGGTCCTTTGTCTCAGGCTGTCCTTTTCGCGATAGCTCCTGAAATGCTCGTCGGTCTTGCCGCCGAATGGGGCGATACCGCTGAGGGCATCATCCCGGATGGATATTTTAATCTGCCGTATTTCGGTCAGCTCTACGGCTCAGCGAATCTGAACGTGGAGGAGCTGGCTACCGTCGGCCCGCAGCTGATCATCGATATAGGTGAGGCAAAAAGCTCACTCACAGAGGATATGGACGCGCTGGAAGCCCAGACTCAGATCCCATCGATACATATCGAAGCCACTCTTGGCACCATGCCGGATGCGTTCCGCAAGCTGGGTGATGTATTAGGCAGGCAGGAAAAAGGTGAGGAGCTGGCGCAGTTCTGTGAACAGGTGTATGAGCGTACCGTTTCCGTCATGGAAAAGGTCGGCGAAAACAAGGTCAGAGCCCTGTATGTTTTCGGAGAGGACGGCCTGAACATACTGGCAAACGGTTCCTATCATGCAGAGCTCATCGATATGCTCGTCGACAATATCGCCGTAGTAGATACCCCTACGGCAGGCGGCTCCGGCAATGAAGTCACCATGGAGCAGATCGCGCTGTGGGATCCGGACTTCATCATGTTCGGCCGCGGCAGCATATGCGACACAGTCTCCGAAAAAGAGGCATGGAAGGAACTCTCCGCCATTTCCGGCAAATACTATGTCGAGGTGCCCGAGGGACCGCTGAGCTGGATCGGTTCGCCGCCTTCCGTACAGCGTTATCTCGGCCTGATATGGCTCCCCGCGCTGCTCTACCCCGAATACTGCGACTACGATGTAAAGGCTGATATCATGGAGTATTACCGCCTGTTCTACGGCTGCGTACTGACTGATGAGCAATATGATGCCCTGACCGCCGATGCGTTCCCGAAGCGGTGAATACGCAGACCTACGACGAAATAGCGAAAAAAGGAGTGTTTATCTTGAAAACGATCTTTGCAATGGTTCTCAACGAACAGAAAAATAATCGCGGTACGGTTCTCGTAACGATCGTCGATGAAGAGGGCTCTGCGCCCAGAGGTACCGGCTCTCAGATGCTGGTCGGAGAAAGCGGACGGATCTCCGGCACCATCGGCGGTGGTGCGGTCGAAAAGCGCTCCGAGGAATTAGCTATGCGGCTGCTCGAACAGAAGCAGTCCCTTCTGCATCGCTTTGAGCTACGCAAGGGCGCGGAAAGCGACATCGGCATGGTCTGCGGAGGAGATGTAACGGTATGGTTCCAGTATATCCCCGCCGATGACGAAAGCTGGGCAAAAGTGTCCGCCGCCGCCATGAAACAATATGAGGACGGCGCTCCCGCGTGGCTCGTGCTGAAGCTGGACGGAGCAGGTCCCTCTCTAATCGACGCAGACGGCAGCAGCCTTGCAGGAGCAGCGCCCGATGAGACCGGTCTCACTCTCGCCGGATGCGCAAGGAAAGCCGGGCTCTTCTCGATGCCTCTGCCTGTCGGAGAAAGAATAGTGATCTTCGGCGGAGGCCACATCGCACAGGCTCTTGCGCCGCTCGTAAAAAAGGTCGGTTTCCGTCCGGTAATCTTCGACTGCCGTGAGGAATATGCTTCCGCCGACCGTTTTCCCGACGCGGAGCAGATTATCTGCGGCGATTATATGAAGATCAGCGACTATCTGGTGCTGAATGCAGATGATTATGTCGTCATAATGACGAATGGTCACGCCTATGATTTTGAGGTGGAGGATCAGGTGCTGCGCACGGAGACCGCATATGTCGGCGTGATCGGCTCCCGCAGCAAGACCGCCGCCGTCAATCAGCGTTTACGCGAGCGCGGCATAAGTGAGGAAATACTGCAGAGCGTACACACACCTATCGGCACACCGATAAGAGCAGTCACGCCTGAGGAGATCGCCGTCAGCATCACAGGAGAACTCATATATGAAAGAGCCATACGCCGCGAGGGCGAAGCCGAGGCGCATCACGCCTGCCCCATGCACTGAAAAAGACAAATCTCACGCTTATCTGAAAAGGCGGAGTCGGTCATGATCTGACCTGCTCCGCTTTTTCATGCAAATTCTTCTGTTGTTCCAGGTTCCGACTTATCGGATACCGAATGCTCAAAGCTATATTGCTTTATTATGAAAAAGCTCAACTTACATTAGACTCTTTATTCACACACGATCTACGGCCTTATCAGTGCGACTGCGACATCATTCACATTCGTCCCGGTGGGTCCCGTAAATATCAGACCGTCCACTGCCTTTAAGGCATGGTAAGAATCATTTTCGGCCAGCGCATCGGATATTGCGATGCACTTTTTCAGCAGGCGCTTTTTCGTATCCGTATCGACGAAGCCGCCGGCCGCGTCGGTAGGCCCGTCCGTGCCGTCGCTGCCCGCCGAGAATACCGCGATATCCTCAGCCTTATCTAAGATGTCCGCTGCCGCGAGCGCCAGCTCCTGATTGCGGCCCCCGAGCCCCTTTCCGTGCACATGCACCACGGTCTCGCCGCCCGCTATGAGAGCTACGGGATGCCCTGCCTTTTTCGCCTGCAGAGCCAGTCCGGCCAGCCATTCTCCTGCGGCTCTCGCCTCCGTGCTGAGCGTGTCAGTCAGGATATAGGCCTCATACCCGAGCTTCTCCGCAGCCTTTTTTGCCGCTCCGCACAGTTCGGATACGCTCCCGGTGACGAGGGTCGTCACATTGTCGAGAGCCTTCGGAGTCTCTGTCATGAGTGCAGCCATTGCCTCAGGTGAAAGAGAAAGGCCGTATTTTTTGACTATCCTTTCCGCATCGGCGCTGGTAGA
>JAZRWL010000186.1:0-4872 GCA_045599685.1 Lachnospiraceae bacterium | reverse complement strand
GAAATGCGGCACGGAAACTGCATGTAGCTTTTTCATAGTATCCCCCTGTAATATATTATTTATGGCCTGATCAAAGGATCATGCCCGTTCGTCATTCTCCGGTCCGCCTCATGATCTTCAGCGTGTACTTCGCGCAGAGCCCCGTAAAGGTCCCCGCAATGAGGCCCGCTGCCGCGAGCAGAGGCATATATATAAGGATCGCGGTAGATCCAGTGATGAGCACCGCGACTCCGAGCTGGATCGCATTGTGCACGAGCGCGGAGAGTCCGCTCACTACCCAAATCAGTTCCTCCTTCATACGCATTTTCAACAACAGCGTCAGAAGGAGCGCCCCGACTCCGGCGGGAGCTGCATAAAGCGCTGCCGAGACCTGACCGGTCAAAAGGAGCCCGAGTACAACTCTAAGAGTCAGCACTGATACGGCGTACGAGCCGCCGAGATAATAAGCCGTAAAAATCGTCACGATATTCGCGAGTCCGAGCTTTATCCCCGGCACCGGGGTCAGCGGCGGTATGTAGCTTTCGGCAACCCAGATCGTGAGCGCTATGGCTGTGAGCAGTGCGCAGGTGGTGAGTTTTTTTATTTTCATCAGTTGTCCACCCCGTCATCCGTATCGTCTGACCAGCGTATCACCAGTCTGTTCGGCAGGCAGATGATCGGTGTTCCGCCCTCTTCCAAGGGGCCGTGATCAACACAGACCCCGTCCGGACAGTCGGCATCGCGCACGAAGATCTTTCCGTCACTCACACATACCGTATTGCTGTGCCCGTCTCCGGTCTCTATAACATACACATGCGAGCTTTCGAGATCGTCCGGGCCGAGCTCCATCACTGTTTTGCCGTCACTGGTTATCACCGCCGTCCTGCCGCTGTTCGAGGAAACAAGGAGCAGATACATCCCCGTCAGTAAAATGACTGCCGCAATAAAGATTAGAGCCCATTTGATCTGTGTTATTCCGCTGATAGCTTTCACAACATTACCCTCTGAATTCTCCGAAAATAATAACACAGCATTATCAGGATTATGCGCCACAAAACTGCTTGATAATATGCCCTTTTCCACATCATTTAGTTTGAACGAATAATATATTCCGTGAATATTTTACTAAATGTAGAATTTTGGCACATATAAGCCGTGATACGGCATATATTTCAGCGCTTTCCGAAGCAATATATCACAATATATGGATTACTGCAAGCATCATACTGAAAATCTGCAAAAAAACAGAGTCCCGAAGGACTCTGTCGTGCCGACCGGATCGAGGTCGTTATCATATATTACAGCAGGAGCTTACACCCATTCATCGGTGCGCGGCTTCTTACCGGTGATAAAGGCTCTGATATCATTGCAGACGAGCTTTACGTTTTCCTCCCCAAGATAAACCATATGGCCTGACTCGTATCCCTTGAAATAGATACGGTCCTTCGGGAAATTCGAATGCTTCATCGTGAACCACAAAAGACCGGTCTCTGTGCAGAGGTCGAACCAGCCGTTCATGAAGAAAAGCTTCATCCCCGGCATCCTGCGCATCGTATCGGCGAGGCACTGTGCCGTATTGCGCTGCTTGATATCGTTGTTCCAGGTCTTCCAGAACGGCGCCGAGGTCAGGAAGCTGCGGTCGGTCTTGATATTCAGTCTCTTGAATATCTCACCGCGGAGCACCGACTGGAAGAAGGAATCGTACTTTCCCTCGGAGGGATCGTCCGGTATGGCCCAGGTGCCGTTTGAAGTTCCGAGCTCATAGAGAGGCCTCGTGATACGTCCGTCAAGTCTTGATACCGACTTGCCTTCGTCCTTACAGACCTCGCTGCGGTAGGCAACATCCTCTATCATGAGGCCGCGCTCCTCGAGGTATTCTCTCGATACGCCGGTGTAATACATCACCTTCTCGATCGTCCTCTCGCGTTCCTCATCGGTCATCGACTCGCCCTTCACGAGCATCCTTAGATATTCGTCATTGGCATAATCGGCAGCCTCGCGGACAAAATCTCCGACGCTCTGATCGCTCGGATGATGGTGATACCAATGTACTCCGGCGAGAGTAGGAAACGAAAGTACGCCTTCGTACATCGCATGATCGTCCTTCCAGTGCTTGCCGTTCGTGACCGTATTTCCTATCAGCACAAGACCGTCGAAGGCAGTGCCGTAGGCTCTTTCGAGGTCGCCGAAGGTAGACATGCCGGCGATCGTGGCAGCTCTCGTGCAGCCGTAGGATTCGCCCATCATATACTTCGGGCTCTTCCATCTTCCGTAGCGGTCCAGCCACTTCTGAATAAGAGTATTGAATGAGGTCGCATCGGGCTCGATGCCTAAGAAGAGATCCTTTTTCGACTCGTCGAGGATACGTCCGAAGCCCGTTCCGACCGGATCTACTACGACCAGATCAGCCACATCGAGCAGGCAGTATTCGTTTTCCACGGACTCATACGGGGGCAGAGGAGTCGCCGGATCATCAATATTCTTCGGATATTTCAGACGGATCGGGCCTACAAAGCCGGTGTGCACCATCATGGATGAGGTGCCGGGACCGCCGTTGTAGCAGAAAAGCACGGGCCTTTTCTCAAGATCCTCCACATCGGATCTGAAATATGAATAGGTGAACATCGACGCGATCGCCTTGCCGTCGTCATCGTAGAATACATTGTCCTCGCAGACCGTATTATAAGGGACCGGCTTTCCGTTTACGGTGATCTGTCCCTCTGAAGTAAAGCGCAGGGGCTCGAAAACATCTGTCTTCAGTACCATTTTTTCCTCCTGATATTAAAGTATGCCGGGGGACGTATCCCCCGGCAGCCTGTTTTTATTCAGCTATCAGATCCACTTGTCAGTCCTGGGTGCCTTGCCGGTGACGAACTTGCGGATATCGTCGCAGACGAGCTTTACATTCTTCTCGCCGAGGTAAGCCATATGGCCTGACTCATATCCCTTGAAGTAGATACGATCCTTCGGGAAGTTCGAATGATTCAGCGTGTACCACAGGATACCGGTCTCGGTGCAGAGATCGTACCAGCCGTTGATGAAGAACGCACGCATGGTAGGCATACGGCGCATCGTATCAGCGAGGCACTGAGCAGTATTGCGGTCCTTGATATTGTTGTTCCAGCTCTCATAGAAGCGAGAGGAATTCATGAAGCTGCGGTCGGTCTTGATATTGAGCTTCTTGAAGACATCGCCGCGGAGAACGCCCTCGAAGAAGGGATCATACTTACCGGGTGCGGGATCATCCTTTACGCCCCAGGTATCATTGGAGAGGCCGAGCTCATAAAGCGGACGGGTAATACGGCCGTCAAGACGGGATACGGACTTGCCTTCCGTCTTGCAGACCTCACTGCGGTATGTGACATCCTCGATCACGAGATTTCTCGCCTCGAGATACTCTCTCGATACGCCGGTGTAATATCCGAGCTTTTCGATAACGCTTTCCTTCTCCTCATCGGTCATAGCCTCGCCCTTCATGAGCATGCGGAGATACTCGTCATTGGCATAATTCGTCGCCTCATATACGAAATCCTCGAGCTTCTGGGTGCTGGGATGATGATGATACCAATGCACTGCGGCAAGGGTAGGGATGGAAAGGACTCCCTCGAAAACGGGCTTGTTGGCATGGAAGCTCTGGCCGCCGGTGACGGTATTGCCGATAAGGATGACGCCGTCGAAGGCAGTGCCGTAGGCTCTGTCCTGATCACCGAAGGTGGACATGCCGACGATAGTGGTGGCTCTGGTGCAGCCGTAGGATTCGCCCATGAGATACTTCGGGCTCTTCCATCTCTCATAGCGATCCAGCCACTTCTGGATCATCGTATTGAAGGAAGTAGCGTCGGGCTCGATGCCAAGGAACAAATCCTTCTTGGACTGATCGATAAGACGGCCGAAGCCGGTGCCGACGGGATCGATTACCACGAGGTCAGCGACATCGAGCAGGCAGTACTCATTGTCTACGCTCTCATAAGGAGGCAGAGGAGTGGCGGGATCATCGATATCCTTGGCATACTTCAGACGGGTAGGTCCTACATAACCGGTATGTACCATCTCGGAAGAGGTGCCGGGGCCGCCGTTGAAGCAGAAAATAACAGGTCTGTTGGTGTTATCTTCGATATCGGTGCGGAAATATGAATAGGTGAACATCGAGGCGATGGCCTTGCCGTCGTCATCGTAGAATACATTGTCCTCGCTGACGGTATTGTATGTAAGGGACTTGCCGTTAACGGTCAGCTTGTTGCCCTCTGACGTAAAACGAAGAGGCTCGAAAACATCTGTTCTGAGTAACATTATTTCCTCCTTTTTATAATACCGGCGGGAGCGTACCGCCGCCGGTCGAATATTTGATTATGCTGCCAGATCGCGCAGGACTGTCACATCAGATCCACTTGTCGGTCCTGGGAGCCTTGCCGGTGACGAACTTGCGGACATCGTCGCAGACGAGCTTAACATTCTTCTCACCGAGATAAGCCATATGGCCGGCCTCGTATCCCTTGAAATAGATACGATCCTTCGGGAAGTTCGAATGGTTCAGCGTGTACCACAGGATACCGGTCTCGGTGCAGAGATCATACCAGCCGTTGATGAAGAATGCACGCATGGTAGGCATACGGCGCATAGTATCGGCGAGGCACTGAGCGGTGTTGCGGCCCTTGATATTGTTGTTCCAGTTCTCATAGAAACGAGCGGAGGTCAGGAAGCTGCGATCCCACTTGATGTTGAGCTTCTTGAAGACATCGCCGCGAAGGACGCTCTCGAAGAAGGGATCATACTTGCCCTCTGAAGGATCGTCTCTGAGAGCCCAGGTATCATTGGAGGTGCCGAGCTCATAGAGCGGACGGGTGATACGGCCGTCAAGACGGGATACGGACTTGCCTTCCTTCTTGCAGACCT
>JAZRWL010000185.1:0-2191 GCA_045599685.1 Lachnospiraceae bacterium | reverse complement strand
AGCGGGGCGATCTATCCCGAGCAGACCACCGAGGCCGAGAGGAAAGAGGATACGGAATATTTCGGGGTACTCCCCACCGAGGAGGGAGCCTATCCCATACAGAATATGCTGCACGAGGGCGAAACCTACCGCCTGACGGTCAGGAAGGACGCTGTTCTTTCCTGTGAGGAGCTTACAGACCACGGAACATTTACGCCGACCGTTTCGGGAACGCCGGGAAAGCGTACCCTCAAAAATTTTCTGCAGACCGCACTGATGCCGATGGGGAACGTGCTGTATGTCTACGGCGGCGGCTGGGACTGGCAGGATATCGGAAGCTCCGTTCAGGCGCGCAGCCTCGGCATATCCGAGCTGTGGACGGATGCCTTTGCCGAGGCGGATGCGGGATATTCCTACTATGATGAGGAGCATCCCTCGGAATCGACATATCCTTTCGGCGAATGGAACCAGTACTATTATCTCGGACTGGACTGCAGCGCCTATGTCGGCTGGACGCTCTACAACACGCTTTATGATGAAAGCCTGACACATCCCGGCTTCGTCCGTCCGGCCCGTGATATAGCAAAAAATCTTGCGGAGGACTGCGGACTCGGGACATGGAGCCACACGGATACGGAGCTGAAGCCCGGTGATATCATCAGTACGTCGGGGCACGTATGGATCTGTCTCGGCTGCTGTCCCGACGGGAGCATCGTGACGATGGAAAGCAACGTCATGGAAAGCTATTCGGGTATTTGGGGCGGCGGTGTCTGTCTCTGCGCTCTTTCACCGGAGGCGGAAGACGATCTCAGCTGCGAGGCTTACGAGCTTGCTTCGGATTATATGGAAGAATACTATCCGCAGTGGACGGAGCGATACCCGATCAAGGTCTTCTCTCTTGCCATGCACACAGGCTTTTCCGACGCTTCCCCCTCGACCGGTGTGTTCCATTGGAACATCACGGACGGACAAAACGGACTTGCAGACCCCGAAGGACTCTCCTCCATGGAAGCCGAGGAGATCCTGGAGGAACTGTTCATCGGCGCTGTAAGATGAGGAAAAAACATGCAATATGCCGTAACGGACGAAAATATAAATAAATCGGTCGATTATGTTTCCGAATATCTGGAAACGAACAGCGTCGACCGGAAAACCGTCAAGCGCCAAACGCTTCTCATGGAGCAGCTTTTGCTGCTGTACCGCGAAAACGACAACGCCGTCGGCTTTTCCGTGAAATGCACCCGCCGGAAAGGGCGCGTCGATGTGCGGCTTTTTGTGGAGGCGGCGGAGCACGATTATCTGAACGGCGAAGAAGACCCCCTTATTGCCGGTCTCCTGTCCGGCATGGACAGCGCACCGACCCGGTGTTACCGCAAAGGCTGCAATACGATCACTTTCAGCGCGAGGATCCCGATCCCGGGGATCTGGAATCTGCGCTTTCTTCTGCCGTATCTTAAAAAAACAAAGGGATATTGCGCTCTGGCGATCTTTTTTCAGCTTCTCTCGATCGCTGCGAATATCCTGATCCCTATTATTACGGCAAGGCTCATCATAGCGTACACCGACGATATATTCCGGCAGATCCTTTTTCTCGCTGTCGTGCTGACGCTTCTGAGCATCTTCAATTATATCTGTTCCTATCTCTCTTCCCTTTTCTTTGTGAAGATCTATAACAGACTTCTCAACGAGCTGGAAACGGATCTGAGCCGAAGGATCTTCCGGCTGGAGGACGCCTGCCTTAACAAATACGGCGCCGGAATGTTCATACAGAGGATGACCACCGATACCGAAAGCGTTGCCAGCGGATTTAACGATATTACCACTGCTCTGACTTTTTTGGTGCAGGCGGTCGGCATCATCACCGCAGTCGGGTTTATTTCTCTGCCGCTGTGTCTGTTTTTTGTGTTTACGGCGGCACTGACGTCTTTTCTGGAGATCCGTCGAATCAAAAAAATGGCGCAGGATGACCGCTGCTTCCGCCGCGGGAGAGATGGTTATACAGGTCTTATTTCGGAAATGATCCGCGGGGCGAAAGATATCCGGCTGCAAAACAGCACAGAATCTTTTATCGGCAAGATATCGCAGTCGATCCATGAGGCAAATCTTGCCAATTATACGATGGCGGTAAGGTCGAACAGAAGAAGATATCTCCGCATGAGCATTAAGGAGCTTTGCGATCTGATCCTCTACGTGGGAATGGCGCTGATGGTCC
>JAZRWL010000184.1:0-5166 GCA_045599685.1 Lachnospiraceae bacterium | reverse complement strand
TCCGGCCAGATAAGATATTCGATAAATTTTGAAAAAACGACGACAAAATCCGCGCAGTTCTTTAAGATCAGCGCGATGAACAGCATCTGACCGATATGCGCCCGGATCAAAATCAGCGCGACGGCAACAAGCACTAAAATGACAATATAGGTGAACACCTGCAGTACCGTGTCATCTGCGTCCCGGACGAGATTGTTGCCCCAGAAATAGAGTACGGATACCGCGCCGACCACGAGGGCTGTTATTTTCTTTGAGAAACGAAGATGATGGACAAACGAATAAATAAACAGCCCGATAAACGGAAGGTAGTTCAACAAATTGACCAGATGATATTCCAGGGGTGAGCATGTCATCAGTATTTCCTCAGCTGATTAAAGAGAAAGGCAGTGTATTTTTCGAGGATCTCCTTTTTCCGTGACCGGCTTACATAAAGCATGGTCGTGTCCGACATAACGAAGGAATCCCGGTTGAACGAGCGCACTTCGTTCATATTTATGACAGTGCCGGGCGTGATCGGCAGGAAATTGTCGTATTTGCAGATAATAGACAGAAAATCCTGCTGTGACATCCATGTGCGCAGATCAGGCGCGTCTTTCAATATGATTTTGATCTGATGATTATAGTATTCCGAATAGATGATCTGTCGGAAAAGCAACATCTGGCCGTCAGGCAGGACAAGAAAATCCTTTTCCGCTTTCATATCACGTAAGAGCTTCCCGGCCATTTTTTTCATGTTGTCATAAGAAACCGGCTTTGTCAGATAATAGCTGGCCTGGACATCATAGCTTTCAGTGGCGAATTCATTGCTGGTGGAACAGAAAACGATCCGGATCGTCTCGTTTTTATCCCGGATTTTCCGGGCAAGCTCCACGCCGCTCCCATCGGTCAGGAAGATGTCCAAAAAGACGACATCATAATCCTTATCCTGCCAGGCTTTTTCAAAAGAGGTCACGGACGGGTAATAGTCGACCGATGCTTCCGGACCGTTGATATCCAGCAGGACCTGACAAAACATGGATATTATCTCATTGGCATGGTTTCGTTCATCATCAACGACGGCAATTTTCATATTATAGGCTCATCCTTTTTATCATACTCTTTCCGACTCTATTATTATCATTGTAAGGCCTTCGCGTCCCGGTATTAGCGGGTAAAAAACGAACGGATCGAGTAAGACGGTCTGCAACCAGAGATTGTACACAAACGGCAGAACAGAGTCAATGAATCGGCGCCATATCCGTCTCTGTCTTTGCATAGGCAGCTATGGCCGGGATGTACGGAATGAAGTATAATATATAAAAAGATACATTCGGTCCGGTAAAGGCTTTTTACCGTAGACAGAACGGAGGGTCCGTTAATGACTGAGCAGCAGATAAGAGAACAGATAGTGGAGACCGTAAAAAGAGAGTACCATTGCGGTATGGTCAATCTTTTCGAGGGAAACGTGACGGTAAGGGACGGAGACCGCATCTTCATCACCCCTTCGCAGGTATCTAAGGAGACAATGACGCCCGAGATGATCATCGAGATAGACAGGCAGGGAAATGTAGTAAACAGCCTGCCTGGATATAAGCCCTCCTCGGAGTTCAAAATGCACCTTGAGGTCTACAGACTGCGCCCGGATGTGTGCGCGATTGTCCACAATCACAGTACCTATGCCACGGCCTATGCCTGCAACGCGATGCCGCTGGAAACGGACATCATCGCGGAGATAAATATGTTCATGGGAAGCGTGCCCGTGGTCCCCTACGGTACGCCCGGCACGGAGCGCCTGTACGCGGGCTTTGACGGGATAATAGACGACAGATTCGCTGTCCTGCTCGCCAATCACGGCGTTCTGACCTTCGGTCCCGATCTCGATATGGCATATTCTTACGCAGAGGCGGTGGAAAAGCTCGCTCAGACGCTGTTTCTCGCAAAGCAGCTTGGCCCCGGCTCGCCCATACCCGCCGCCGAGATAACGGCGCTCAGACGGCATTCTGCCGATGCCCGCAAAAAAGCGATAGAAAATGCGATGCAAAAGCCATGATGATTGTGTTATACTTATTTCAGCCTGAGGAAGGCGAATATAGTCGGAAAGGCAGATAAAAATATGTCAATGCTTGAAAAGTATCAGGAAGCCGGAAAGCTCCTGCTTCCCAACACGAAAGATGCCGTTCTGAACGGCGAGCCCGAGATAAGCTTTATCGACGACGGCTCATTCTGGTATGTACATGATGTCAGGCTCGAAGGAAAGCGCGGTAAGGAATACTTGCTCGTGGAAGCGGCGACCGGCGCGAAGAGTCCGCTTTTCGATCACAAGGCAGTCGCCGAGGCGGTCGGCGGAGACGCGGAAGCGCTCGAATTAAGCGGGATCGAGGTAGATAAGGCCTCCGGTACGGTCACCTTCCTTGCCGGAGATAAAAAATACGAGTATTGCAAGACCTGCGGCACCGCAAAAGAAATCGAAAAGGAAGCCCCCCGCTGCAAGAAGGAAAATTACTCTCCCGACGGCAAATATGCTCTCTTCGTCGATAATTATAATCTTTATTGCAGAAACAATGAGACCGGCGAGGTCAGGAAGCTCACCGAGGACGGTGAGAAATTCAACGATTACGCTACTCCCGGCGACGCAGTAGCGGCACGTACCCAGTTCCTGTTCCGTGAGATCTCAAAGGCTCCCGTCGCTCAGTGGTCTCCCGACTCAAAGAAGATCATCACCTTCCGTCTTGACAGACGCAGCGTCCGTGAGATGCCGATAGTAAAATCCTATGAGGATCCCGGCGAGACGAATATCCGCCCTACTCTTATGACATACAGATGCCCGCTGCCCGGAGACGGCGACGATCTGCTGCCTTATGCGTATTTTTATTTCTTTAACGTCGAGACCGGCGAGGGCGGACAGCTCGATGCACTGCCTGTGATCACAGGCAATGCTCCCTTCGGCAGCCGCGGCGGCTGCGTACAGTGGTTCGAGGACAGCACTCATGCCTATTTCTATCGTATGAACCGCGGAAATCACGATCTCGTCCTCTATTTGCTGGATGCCACGACCGGTAAGGTGAAGCCGATAGCGCATGATCACGACGATACCTTCCTCAATTTTATTTTCGGCCCTGAATACAACGGCTACGGTTCTTATTCAAACAGCAGCTATGTGACGAGAGACTGCAAGCGCGTACTCTGGAAATCCGAGCGCGACGGCTTTTTCCGTCTCTATTGGTGCGACGCCGAGACCGACAGATATCTCTTCCCCATCACTCCCGAGGGCCGTGTGACCGACCGTCTGCTGCGTGTGGATGAGGAAAAGCAGGTCATCTGGTTCATGATGAACAATTTCGATGACATCAGTGATCCCTATTATCAGAGGGTATGCCGCGTGAATTTTGACGGCAGCGGCTTTGAGGTGCTGACTCCCGAGGACGCTGATCACAGGGCGGTAATGAGCCCCGACGGCAGCTATATCGTAGATAATTATTCCAGAGTGGATCTGCCCCCTGTTACGGTGCTGCGCAAGTCTGACGGTACCTTCATCTGCCAGCTCGAGGAGGCCGACATCGACGATCTGATGGCGCTCGGCTATGTCATCCCCGAGAGGTTCTCGGTCATGTCGAATGACGGAAAGACGAAGCTCTACGGCATCCTGATAAAGCCTACCGAGATCGAAGAGGGAAAGAAGTACCCCGTAGTGGATCATATCTACGGCGGAATGCATTCGAGCTATGTCCCGAAGCGCTTCGTCTGGAAGCATGACTCACAGCGCGAGATCTTCGGCGGTCTCGAATCCTACGCTCATCTGGGCATCGCGGGCGTAATGCTTGACGGCCTCGGAACCTTCTGGCGCGGCAAGGAGATCCAGAACTGGAGCTACAAGAATGTCCACGGCTGCGCGGATATCGCGGATCATGTGTTCTGCATGAAGGAGCTGCAGGAGAAGTATCCTTTCCTCGATATCGACAATGTCGGTATCTGGGGCAACAGTGCGGGCGGCTGCGCGACCTCGCGCGCGATGTTCGAATTTGCCGATTTTTATAAGGTCGGCGTCGCTTCCGCAGGCAACCACGATCAGCGCATGAACAATACGTTCTGGTCGGAGAATTACGATGATACCTACGCGAAGGATGTCTATGACGCGGGCGACAACGCCGCTCTGGCAAAGAACTTAAAGGGCAAGTTCCTGATCGCCCACGGCGCTCTCGACGACAATGTGAACCTTTCACAGACTATCCGCGTCGTGCATTATCTGATACAGGCGAACAAGGATTTTGATATGCTGATCGTGCCCGATATCGATCACAATATCCCTTCGCACAAGTATTTCATCCGCAAGAAGATGGATTATTTCGTACAGCATCTGCTGCATGAGACTCCGCCCGCAGAGTATGTTTTTGAGTGCTACAAATAAGTTTTCGCCGTCAGGCGAACGTTCCGGAGACCGGTTTCGGTCTCCGGATTTTTTCTATTGACATACGTCGCACAATAGTTAAAAATATATTAAAAGCCATATGTTCCACAATAAGAAAGGAGCTTGCATTATGAAATTACTCAAGGCCAAAACGGTTCTTACCATGGATGACGGCGCTGTTATCCGCGATGGCGCAGTGCTCGTGAATGATGACGGCAATATCGAGGCTGTCGGCTGCGCGAAGGATATGCAGGTATGCGGCTGCACGGAGGTCATCGATTACGGTGATGCCACCCTGATGCCCGGACTGATCGACATGCATGTGCATGTGGGCTATTGGCAGACGAAAAGCGACAGCGATATCTATGTAAACAGTCCCGCATTAAAGGCTATCATGGCGGTCAATGAGCTGCAGACCGTATTCTCACAGGGCGTTACGACGATCCGCACGGCAGGCGATTCGCTGGAGGGCCTCGGCTACGCGGTCAAGACCGCGCTGATGAAGGGCTTCATTGACGGTCCCCGTTATATCAGCAGCAACAAGGGCATCACCTGCACCGGCGGCCATGCTTATATCATCAATGTCGAGGCGGACGGACCGGAAGGTATGCGCAAGGCCGTGCGTCAGCAGATCAAGGACGGCACCGACTGGATCAAGGTCATGGCGAGCCATCGCGACGATCACTGCCAGCTGACGCAGGAGGAGATCACCGCGGCGACCGAAGAGGCGCACAACTGGGGAAAGAAGGTCTGCATCCACGCAGGCAGCGAGCTCACCGTTG
>JAZRWL010000183.1:0-3251 GCA_045599685.1 Lachnospiraceae bacterium | reverse complement strand
TACTATATTTTATGCCGCGCCGGTTCGGCGTTACTGCCTTACGCGACTTCAGGACGTATGGCTTCGCGAATGCGGTGCACGTCAGTGCTCCGGGAATTCTCTCGTCATAAGAAGAGACTTGAAGTCATGACGGTAGCTGTACTGCTGATCCTCGTCCATGGCGAGATACATCTCGAGCATATCCACGGATACGCGGCCTACCGCGAAGAGGACTTCGGTGAAGGACTTCTTGTCGTACTTGTCCTTGTACTGCTCCTCGAGCTCGCGGATCTTCTTAAAGCCGTAGTAGTAGGTGGTGAAGTAGCCTTCCATATCCTCCTGCTGCTTGACCTGTCCGCGTGCGGTGGTGTAATCGTAATCGAGCTCATCCATATAGAGCTTGACCGCATCCTTGATGGGTCTGCCGAAGTAGCGGAGGTAGAGATCCGCCTTGATGCGGACGGCAGTATGATGCTGGCGGTAAGCTACGAACAGCGGATAGAAGGGATCCTCGGGATAGATGAACTCAAAGAGGGTCTCTGAGCGGTGAGCGGTACCTTCGGTGAGAGGGGTGCTCCTGACGCCGGGCATCTTCATGGTCTCGGGAAGAGTATCGGTGATGCTTCTCACGCCCTGGCAGAAGTGGCCGGGGAAGGACTCATGAACGGCGTTCATCTTGATCCAGCCGTCGGTGATGTTGGTGTAATTGTACTTATTGAGGATCATCTGGCCGTAGATGGGATCTGACAGGGGATCAGCGCCCTCGCTGCCGCCCCAGGGCCATGAGAACTTCCACTCATAAGGAGTGACCGCGCAGCCGCAGTATACGTCTTCGGGAAGCCAGATGTAGTCATAGCAGGCGGTACGTGCTCTGTCGAGGTATTCCACGCCCTTTTTGTAGAGATCGTAGATATTGTCGCAGGGACCGGCGTACTTTAAGAGGATCTTGTTTACATCGGCCATGGTCTGGACATTCCTCTCGGGGATGTCGAGCGCTCTTGCGATCTCGAAGACATGGGCTCTGGTCTTTTCGACTTCCTGCTCATACCATGAAAGGATGGCGTCGAAGCTTACGCCGAGTGAATCCCACAGTACCTCGCGGTAGTATTCCTCGTCAAACTTGATGATCGCATCATCGTTCTCAGCCTGCTTGCCGGGGTCGTTCTTCAGATACTTTTCTTCGACATAATCAGCGTATTCGCGAAGCTTTGCCGCCGCGCCCTGCATGGCCTCGGCTACGGTCTTCTGGAACCAGGGGTTCATGTGGCTGTATTCTTCTGCGAGATGCTCTGAATGATAGGTGATATTCTCAGCGGTCACACGGCAGGCACCGGGGAAAGGACGGAGGTTCTCGATCGGCATGTCGTCGATCCACTCAAGGACACCGTTCCATACCTCGGGGAGGAATTCCATCGAGGAAATGATGCGCTTTGACTTCCACTCGTCGTTATGGCCTACTTCTCTGTAAGCGAACTGAGGAAGATAGCCTACATTCGTGATCATGATAGCGGGCTTTGAGAAGATGCCCTTCAGCTTTACTTTCAGAGACTTGAGAGCGTCGACGAACTGCTTTTTCATGAGCTCGAAAACGGGTTCGGGCGTCACAAGGGCGGCGGCACGCTCGGTGAGAGCTGCGTGCTCGTCGTTCAGAAGCTTTTTATTGGCAAGATTCGGTACGAGGCGCATGTCCTCTGCCTTGCCGGGGTTCGTGAACTTCTGTGCAAACAGGGCAATATCTCTGTCGAGCTCGCGATATTGCATTACTAAAGCGGATCTTTCCATATTAATCTCCCTTCATTTTGGTCGGCCGATATCGATCGTGCCGAAATAGTATATATATTTTGATTTTTACGGGACCGAAAGCACACATTCCTGCACTTCCGCGGTATAAGGAGCTTTGACCCTTATATCATTCTCCGTAACCCTTGATGAGTCTTACGTAGAATTCGACATTCTTCGCGAGGATGTCGAGCGGGATGCGCTCATTCGCCTTGTGAGCGGTGTTTTCCCACCTCGGATCGTAGCCAAGGCCGGTGAAACGGTATACGCTGCCGGTAGGGCAGATATCACAGTAATATCTCGAATCCGTGCCGCCGAAGAGCATGCTCGGGATCATCGGTATACCGGGGTACATATCGTTTACGATATCCGCTATGAGGCCGTAGGCAAAGGGCTCAGTGGACTGGACGGGGGGGGGATTCGTTCCCTTGATGACCGTCACATCGATATCGTCAGGGAGGATAGCCTTGAAATGCTCCATCAGATCGTCCATCGTCTCGCCGGGCAGGGCGCGGGTGTTCGCGATCATTACGGCCTTCTCGGGAAGGATATTGGCCTGATCGCTGCCCTTTGCCATCGTAAGAGCGATCGTGGTGCGGATGAGAGGACTGTACTGCTTGTTTTCCTCGAGCAGCGGCCAGAGCTTTTCCCAGTTGCCGCGTACATCGCCGCAAAGAGCCTTTATCTCGGGATCGGTGATGAATTCTCTGCTGCGCTCCAGCATCGTAACTACCGGCTCGGTGAGGCGGACGGGCATCCGGTTGTCCTCGATTATGCAGGCCGCGCGGCCGAGAGTGCCGAGCGCCGTATGGACGGGCGGTGCTGCGGAATGTCCGCCGGGATGGCGCTTCGCGAATTCAAAATCCGCGTATCCTTTTTCACTGGTGTATATAGTGGCATATACGGGCTTTCCGTCCTGGAACGTAATGCCTCCGCATTCGTCGATCAGGCAGCCGAGCTCGATGCCGCGCTCCTTCAGTACATTGCAGATGAGCTTTGCCGCGGGCTCGGGACCGCCCATGACCTCTTCATTGTATCCGAAGCCGAAATAGAGATCATAGTCGGGCGTAAAGCCTTCGGCAAGAAGCATTTCCAGAGCGTCCATATAGGCCTGGATATTGCATTTTGAGTCGGTGCAGCCGCGTCCCCAGAGCATTCCGTCTTCATCGATGTCTCCGCTGAAGGGAGCGTGCTTCCAGAGGGCATGATCTCCCTCGGGCACTACGTCCTGATGCGCGATCAGCATCAGAGGAAGACGTCCGCTCTTTCCGGTGCCCTTCAGGTGATAGAGCAGGCCGGCTCTGCCGACGATTTCACGGGCCATTTTTTCATGGATGAGAGGATAAGTCTTTTCCAGATAGTCATGGAGCTTCAAAAAGCCGGGGACATCGGTCTTTTCGGGATCCGCCGCGCTGACGGTGGGGATTCTTACCATGCCACGCAGATGCTCCGCAAAAAGCTTTGTGTCGTAATTCATTTGCGTACCTCCTGTT
>JAZRWL010000182.1:0-4338 GCA_045599685.1 Lachnospiraceae bacterium | reverse complement strand
CATGCTGCCGTCGAGATTGAGGAAGGAGACCCAGTCATCCACCTCGCCGCCCGCCACATTCACCATGGAAAAAACGAGACCCTGACCGTCAGGTGAGAGTGCGAAGCAAAGCGGCATACCGTTTTCGTCATTTATCGCGTTTTTTACTTCGATATCAAGCTTTTTGCAGGTCCTGTCATAGAAAAACACACTGCTGCTGTCGGAAGAGGCAGTCATTACCGCACTGACGCCGTATCTGCTGATATCCACCCCGGTGATCTTTCCCTCTACGGTGATAGTCCCGGTCAGGCCCTCCGCGGTAGCCTGATAGGCATTACGACCGCCGAGATCGCCGATGATAGCGTATCCGTCACGCACCGCGACTACCGGATCAGTCAGCGTCACGGCCATTTCCCATACGATAAGGCCGTCACTGTCAAGGTATCTGATGCCGTTTTTCGTCACACGCAGCACTCCATCCGAAAAACTGACAAAATCTCCCTTCACCGCGTCATACGGCTCCTGCCAGACCGTCTCGTATGTGGTGCACAGGCGCTTTGAATTCAGATACATCACGGAAAAGAAGATCAGCGTTCCGACCAGAAGCACCGACAGCACGATAAGAAAAACACGCAGGCGTGAACGGCGAAGCCTCTCCGCCTCCCTTTCGAGCTCCTCCACCGAAAGGTCATCTACGATACGATCTCTTATCAGCTGTTTCTTCTGTTCCTTGTTTTCTTCGGAAAGTTCTGCCATTCTTTATCCTTCCATCATCACTGCCCGAGAAGAGAAGCAGCCTCTCCCGGCACCTTCGGAGCGGAATCCGCCGAGACCGTTATCTCGAGGGTGATGTCCTCAGTCACATTCAGGGTTCTGTCCCCGGACTTTACCGTTCCGGTCACAGTGAGGCTTTCCTTCACAGGCAGATATTCCTTTGCCTGGATGTTGCCCTTTATATCACGGAAAGTGATCTCGCAGCCCTCGCCCGCGAGCCTTTCCCAGCGCTCGCGCAGACCCGTGATCTTTTCCGCTGCCGACGCGTCTATCAGCAGGCTGAAGGATACCATGGCATCCTCCTCGTTTTCCTTCATCGAAAGCTCTTTGAAGTCCTCCTGCGAAAGCTCCACCGGCGCCGTATTAAACATTCCCATATTCCCGACGGCGGCGTTCCTGTCCGCTTCTACCGAGCAGATGCTGCCGTTTATGTCCGAATAAAGCCTGCCGTCCCTGTAATATGCTTTTACCGGCACGTTCACCGTATTGCCCACATTCAGGTCAATCTTCACCTCACCCGACTGATATAGCTCCGGTACATCGCCGCGGACCGTGACCGCCTCGCCGGAAGTCGAATATTCCATCGTCCTCGAACCGTCACTGACCTTTACCCTGCTGTCATAGAGAATGACCTCACCCTTCGCGCCGGCATATTCCTCCGCCATCAGCGCATAAGCCTCGGCGGCCGTCTTCGGCGAACAGGCCGTGCAAAGCACCGCCGTCATTATGATAAGGGCCATAAAAACCGTTTTTTTCATCGTCATCCTCCGTATAAGCCTCGGCCTGCATCAGACCTCGGCGGAAATTCATTTCAAAAGCTCATCGGTAAGGGCCGCGAATTGCTCCAGTGTCAGAGCCTCACCTCTGACCTCCTCCGGCAGCCCGAGAGCGTCGAGCGCCGCAGCGATATGCTCCTTATCAAAGCCCAGACCCGCATTCGCGAGACTGTTTTTCAGTGTCTTTCGCCGCTGACCGAAGGCCGCGCGTATCACCGAAAACATCTGCTGCCTGTCAGCCGTCCTGACCGCCGGTTCCTTTCTGATGCGGAGCCTGATCACGACCGAGCTGACATTGGGGCGCGGTATGAAGCAGTTCGGTGGGACATTCGCTATGAGCTCGGGCTCTGAGTAATACTGCACCGCGAGCGACAGCGCTCCGTAATCCTTCGTCCCGGGGCCCGCGGCCATTCGCTCCGCGACCTCCTTCTGTATCATCACAGTGATGATCTCGACGGGATATTCCTTTTCGAGCAGCTCCATTATTATCGGCGTGGTGATGTAATACGGCAGATTCGCGACCACCTTCAGCGCACCGCTCTCCGCCGCGAGCGCGGATATATCGTATTTTAGTATATCCTCATTGACTATCTCGACATTGCAGTATTCCGCCAGTGTTTCCCGCAGTACCGGGATCAGCGCGCCGTCTATCTCCACTGCTACCACCCGTCCGGCTTCACTTGCCAGAGCCTGTGTGAGCGTCCCTATGCCGGGGCCAATCTCGAGCACAGTATCAGCCTTATCAAGCTCAGCCGCCTCTACTATCCTTTCGAGCACGCGGCGGTCTATCAGAAAATTCTGGCCGAAACGCTTTTTCAGACTCAGCGTATTTTTCTGCAGGACCTCTATTGTCTCCCTCGGGTCGATAAGTGCTCTCATAATCCGTAAAAGCTGCGCGCGTTCGCGCAGGTCGCCGTCTCTATCATCTCTTCTGTCTCACCGCGCAGTGCCGCCGCCTCCGCTATGACATACGGCAGATATGCAGACATATTGCGTCCGCCGCGGAAGGGGACGGGGGTAAGATACGGGCAGTCCGTCTCGAGCAGCATCGCCGAAAGTGGCATGTATTGCACTACATCCTTCAGCTTGCGTGCATTCTTATATGTGAGCACACCGCCTACGCCCAGGTAATAACCCAGGTCAATGAAGCGCGCCGCCATCTCCTTTTCATAACCGAAGCAGTGTATCACGGCCTTCAGCCTGCCGCCGCCCAGCTCACGCATGATATCATAGGTATCCTGCGCCGCGTCTCTGCTGTGTATTATGACAGGCAGATCGAGCTCAGTCGCCGCTGCCAGCTGCTCGCGGAACCATTTTTGCTGCAGGCTCCTCTCAGTCCCCGGCCAGTGGTAATCCAGGCCTATCTCACCTATCGCGAGGACACGGGACTTTTTTGCCGCCTGCTTCAGCCAGCCGATATCCGCGGTACCGTCCTCATACTCGCCGACCCCGGAGGGGTGTATCCCCGCCGCGGCATATATGAAATCATATTTTACGGCAAGAGCCGCCGCTGCCTCCGAAGAGGCGCGGTCCGAGCCCACATCCATTACCGTATATCGCCCCGATGCGGCCATTTCCCCTAAGATCAGGTCTCTGTCAGCGTCAAAAGCGTTATCGTCATAATGCGCGTGCGAGTCAAAGATCATCTGACCTCCGCTCCCGCCTTTACTTCTTTTTCGGGCACCATGAGAGCGAGATTTCCCTCACTGTCTTCGGCGCAGAGGATCATTCCCTCTGAAACGATGCCGGCGAGCTTCGCGGGCTTCAGGTTCAGAACGACCATGACCTTTTTGCCGACCATTTCCTCGGGCTTGTACCAGGCCTTGATGCCGGATACGATCTGACGCACCCCCCCGCCTATCTTTACCTGCGAGCAAAGGAGCTTCTTGGACTTCGGCACTGCCTCACAGGATATGATCTCGCCTACGGCGAACTGGCACTTCTCGAATTCCTCAAAGTCGATAAGCGGCTTCAGCTCGAGTTTTTCTTCAGCGGGCTCAGCCTCTGCGGCTGCGGGAGCCGCGGGCTCCTCCTTCGGGCCGAAGCGTGCATTGATCTCCTCCATCGTCTTGTCATGGTCGAGACGTGCAAAGAGGATCTCCGGCTTTTCGGAGACTGTGGTGCCGCTCACATATTTTCCGAAGGAATCCAGCTCGCGCAGCTCACGAAGGCCGCTATTCAGCTGTGCGGCGATCTTTTCCGCTGTGTCGGGCAGGAAGCTGTGCAGCAGCGAGGCTCCGATCATGATGCTTTCCGAAAGATTGTATAATACTGTGCGCAGTCTGTCGTGCTGAGCCTCGTCCTTCGCCAGCACCCAGGGCGTCGTCTCGTCGATATATTTATTGCAGCGCTTGAAAAGATTGAAGATGATCGTGATGGCATCCGCCACATGCAGATCCACCATTGCCTTATCTACCGCCGCCACTGTCTTCATGCTCTCGCTCTTCAGCTCCTCGTCCACGGGCTCTGCCGCTCCGGCATCGGTCACGACGCCGCCGAAATACTTGTTGCTCATCGCCACGGTACGGTTTACGAGATTGCCGAGAGTATTCGCGAGATCGCTGTTCAGTCTCTCTATCATGAGTTCCCAGGTGATCACGCCGTCGTTTTCGAAGGGCATCTCGTGCAGCACGAAATAACGCACCGCATCCACGCCGAAGAAATCTACGAGATCATCCGCATAGAGCACATTGCCCTTTGACTTGCTCATCTTGCCGCCGTCAATCAGCAGCCAGCCGTGTCCTAAAACGTGTTGAGGAATGGGTTCGCCAAGGCTCATCATCATTGCAGGCCAGATGATAGAATGGAA
>JAZRWL010000181.1:0-8211 GCA_045599685.1 Lachnospiraceae bacterium | reverse complement strand
CACATCAAGGCTCTGCTTAGATCGGTGGACGATCTCAAGATCGATACCGACCATATGATGGTCATCAGCCCCGATGAGGGCGCTGTGGGACGCGCAATCTATTTTGCGAACAATCTCGGCATCGATGTCGGAATGTTCTACAAGAGAAGAGATTATTCAAAGGTCGTAAACGGCAAGAACCCGATTGTCGCACATGAATTCCTCGGAAATGACGTCGAGGGCAAGGATTGCATCGTAGTGGACGATATGATCGCCTCAGGCGGCAGTGTAGTGGATGTCGCGAAACAGCTGAAGGCCAGAAATGCCGGCAGGATCTTTGTATGCGCCACCTTCGGTCTGTTCACCGAGGGCATGGGAGTCTTCGACAAAGCCGTAGAGGAAGGCCTGATCGATAAGATCCTCACGACCAATTCCGTATACCAGAGCCCCGAGACCCTTGCGAGACCTTATTATGTCAGCGTTGATCTCAGCAAGTATATAGCGCTCTTCATCGATACCATGAACCACGATTCTTCCATAGAGTCCCTGCTGAAGTATCATGTAAAGATCGGCAGCAAGGTCAGTGAGTACCGTGAGCTTCAGAACGCAAAGGCTGCCGGTGAGGCCGCTCCCGCGAAGAAGACCGGAAAGGGCACAAAGAAAAAGGAGGAGTGATCACTCCTCCTCCTTCTGGGCTACATATATCTGACGCTTCATCGCCATTTCGTCGCTTGCCAGATACTCATCGTAGGTCGTAATCTTATCGATCAGTTTTCCGCCGATGAGTTCCATTATGCGGTTTGCAGTGGTCTGGACGATCTGGTGATCACGTGAAGCGAAGATGATCACTCCGGGGAATTTTATCATACCGTTGTTCAAAGCGGTGATGGATTCCATGTCCAGGTGGTTCGTAGGCTCGTCAAAGAGCAGGACATTTGAACCGGAGATCATCATTTTTGAGAACATGCACCGTACTCTTTCACCACCTGAGAGTACGGGCAGTTTTTTCATACCGTCATCGCCGGCGAAGAGCATTCTGCCGAGGAAGCCGCGCACATAGGTCACATCCTTTATCGGAGAATATCCCGTCAGCCATTCCGTTATCGTATATTCCTTCTTGAATTCATCCGAGCTGTCCTTCGGGAAATAAGCTCTGCTCGTGGTAACGCCCCACTTGTAATATCCCTCGTCTGGCTCCATTTCGCCGCAGAGGATCTTAAAGAGCACGGTCTTTGCGAGCTCGTCCGAGCCGACGAGCGCTACCTTGTCATCTCTTCTCAGAGTGAACGAAATATGATCCAGTACGGTCACGCCTTCGATGGTCTTTGTCAGATCCTTTACTTCGAGGACCTCGTTTCCGATCGACCTGTCAGGGCGGAAATCGATATAGGGATATTTGCGGCTCGACGGACGCATCTCTTCGAGCTGGATCTTTTCGAGAGCACGTTTTCTGGAGGTCGCCTGCTTTGACTTCGAGGCGTTCGCCGAGAAGCGCTGTATGAATTCCTGCAGTTCTTTGATTTTTTCTTCCTTTTTCTTGTTCTCTTCCTTCATCTGACGGATCATCAGCTGACTGGATTCATACCAGAAATCATAGTTACCGGCGTAGAGCTGGATCTTGCCGTAATCGATGTCCGCGATCTGCGTGCAGACCTTATTCAGGAAATATCTGTCATGAGAAACGACGATGACCGTATTTTCAAAATTGATGAGGAATTCGTCGAGCCAGCTGATTGCGGCGAGGTCGAGGAAGTTTGTAGGCTCGTCGAGCAGCAGGATGTCGGGATTGCCGAAGAGCGCCTGCGCGAGCAGCACCTTGACCTTCAGTGCACCGTCCAGATCCCTCATGAGCTGGTAATGGTATTCCGTATCGACTCCGAGACCGTTCAGCAGCGTTGCCGCGTCCGATTCGGCCTCCCAGCCGTTCATGTCCGCGAATTCCGTTTCGAGCTCGCTGGCGCGGGTGCCGTCCTCGTCGGAAAAATCAGGCTTCGCATACAGCGCGTCTTTTTCATGCATTACCTCGAGCAGACGCGGATTGCCGAGCATTACCGTATCGAGCACCGTATATTCGTCATACTGGAAATGATCCTGCTTCAGGAAGGAGAGACGCTCTCCGGGCGTCATCACCACCTCGCCCTTCGTGGGCTCGAGCTCTCCGGAAAGGATCCTCAGAAAGGTGGACTTTCCCGCGCCGTTCGCGCCGATGATGCCGTAGCAGTTCCCATGGGAAAAGGTGACGTTCACATCCTCGAAAAGGGCCTTTTTGCCGAAACGAAGACTGACATTTATGGCCTGTATCATAAAATTTCCTCCTCTGTCGTTCTAAAGCGAAACGGTTTTGCCGTATCTGCGGTCTATCAGAAATTATCGGGATAAAGCCCGTCAGCTTTCATTCGCGCTATGGCTGCGACTACAGTGGGCTTGTCCTCGGCGTAGGTGACGCCGTACCAGCGGTCGGGCGTGGTGATGACCTTTATCCTCGCACCGCGCTCTTTCAGCAGCGCATCGTCTACGGAGGGGAGATAGTATTCGCCCTTGAGCGGGTTTTCACGCAGGGCACGGTCAAGGAAGGCAGGGAAACGCTCCCAGGCTTCGGTGATATATTCTCTGCCGAAGCCCCAGAGGTTCATGGAAACGGGGGTGTCGCCCGCCAGATGCACCCAGCTCGCTCCGTCATCCTCGGAATATGCCGCCTGCCCTTCGTCAAAACCGACCTTCGTGCGCTCCGTAATCTCCGTGAGATAGCCGTCAATATCGGCGGCACAGACTCCGCGGGCCACATAGCCGTTTTCGGTGAGCGTATTGATCACATGATATCCCGACATGGCGTAGTGATAAGGCTCATCCTCCGACAGTGCCGAAAGGAAGCGGTACTGATCGATGAAGGCCTGTTTTCCGTAATAATCGTCGGCATTGATGACCGCGAAGGGCCCGTTTATGAGCTCTCTTGCGGAGAGCAGCGCGTGGGCGGTGCCCCAGGGCTTTACACGTCCCTCAGGGACGGAATATCCGGCCGGCAGGTCGTCGAGCTGCTGGAAGGCATATTTCACGTTCATATATCGGGAGACACGTTCGCTGACAGTGTTCTTGAAGGCTTCCTCGAAGTCGTGCTTAATGATGAAGATGACGGTGTCAAAGCCGGCCTGATGCGCATCATATACGGAAAAATCCATGATGATATGTCCCTCATTATCAACAGGAGCCATTTGCTTCAGTCCGCCGAACCTGCTGCCCATCCCGGCAGCCATTACCACTAAACAGGGTTTATCCATGATGGAATCCTTTCGATCAGGAATATTTTCTCTACTTTAGCACAGATGCGCAGATGACGCCACTTAAAAACACCTTTTTATACAAAAACGGGGTGGTGTGATATAATGCAATAACAGGGTCAGAAGCGGGCATCGGTAAATTCAAGCTCGCTTGAATTTACCGGGGCACATTTATGACCCGCCCGGCCATGAGCAAGGAGCGCTTTTGAAAAAAGGAGCGGAACGAGCACCGGAGTTTTCAAGCTCGTTTGCCCCGGATGCGTTTATTGAGAAATATTGTTTTCACGCCGCGACGGCGGACATAAAGGAAAAATGGCAAAGAATAATCAGACTGTATTTTACTGCAAGGAATGCGGATATGAGTCCGTGAAATATATGGGGCGCTGCCCCGCCTGCAAGGCGTGGAACAGCTTCGTCGAAGCGCCTGCGGCGAGAGAAACGAAGGCCGCGGGACGTGTGGAACTCGGCTCTGGCGCCGGACTGTCCGGCGGACTGCTGCCGCAGGCACCGCAGAGACTGTCGGAGATCCCCTCGGATTCGGAACAGCGCTGGTCTACCGGCTTTCATGAGCTGGATATCGTGTTGGGAGGCGGGATAGTACCGGCGTCTCTCGTGCTCGTCGGAGGAGACCCCGGAATAGGAAAATCCACACTGCTCCTGCAGGCTGCGGGACGGCTTGCGGCCTCCGGGCGCAGCGTACTGTATATTTCCGGAGAGGAATCTCTGCGCCAGATAAAAATGCGCGCGGAAAGGATAAAAGATTTCGATGACAGGGCGCGTTTTCTCGCTGAGACGAATCTTGATCTGATAGCTGAGACACTGAAGGCCGAAAAGCCGGAGATCGTGGTCGTGGATTCGATACAGACGATATACCGTGACGAGATAAACGGCGCCCCCGGCAGCATCTCTCAGGTGCGCGAGTCCACTTCCGTGCTTTTGCAGCTTGCGAAGGGACTCGGGATAATGATATTTATCGTGGGACATGTCACGAAGGACGGTACGGTGGCCGGCCCGAAGATGCTGGAGCACATGGTGGATACGGTGCTTTATTTTGAGGGTGACAAGCAGGCCTCATACCGCATACTCCGCGGGATAAAAAACCGTTTCGGCTCTACGAATGAGATCGGAGTCTTCGAGATGGCGGGCGACGGGCTGAGAGAGGTTCCGAATCCCTCCGATTACCTGCTCTCCGGCACCTCGCAGGAGGTCTCCGGCTCGGTGATTACCTGCTCGGTCGAGGGCAACAGGCCGATAATGCTGGAGATACAGGCGCTCGTGTTCCGCAGCGGTTTCGGTATGCCGCGCAGAACCGCCGCAGGCACGGATGTAAACAGGGTGAACCTTCTGATGGCAGTGCTTGAAAAACGCCTGGGATATAAGCTTTCCGACTGTGATGCCTACATCAATATAGCCGGGGGAATGAGGGTCGTCGAGCCCTCGCTGGATCTCGGTGTCGCGATGGCGATCATTTCCGGATATCAGGATCGCGTGATGCCGGAAAAGACAGTGGTTTTCGGTGAGGTCGGTCTGACCGGAGAGGTACGCGCGGTAAGTCTTGCGAAGGCAAGGGTGGCTGAGGCACAGAAGCTCGGCTTCAAGCGCTGCATAGTGCCGGCCGGGAGCCTGAAAACATTGAAGGGCATCGAAGGCATAGAGATCATCGGCGTGAGGAATCTGAAGGAAGCAATGGACTCATTTACTTGATAGAGAGTGCAAATTATAATATAATACAACGATAGGGTCAGAAGGCATACAGCGCAGACGGCAGAGACTTGACCGTCAAAGAAACGTATCGTCGCATTTGACCCGGCTTATTACATGAAACTGCTTAAAACCCGGTGATCTGCCGGGACCAGGAGCGTATGTATGAAGAAGAATGAAAAAATGAATAGCGGCGATGTTTCCGATATTCAGAACGGTTCAAAAAAAGGTGTTCGGCACTGGATAGTAGTCGCAGTGTTTTTGACGGTATACGATATGCTCGCGATACACGCAGCGTATTTTCTCGCGCTCTGGATGCGTTTTGACTTCGTATACAAGGATATTCCGAAGAAATATTTCAAGCCTTACATCCAGACGATAACGATATACGCGGCGGTCTGTGTCATAGTGTTCTGGATACTGAAGATATACCGCAGTTTATGGCGTTTTGCCCGCGAAAAGGATCTGATCAGCATCAGTCTTGCCTCGATCCTCACTTCGGGTGCCTATACCGCGGTGATGGCGATCTTTTTCAGGCGGATGCCGATATCATATTATCTGGTGGGACTGGTTTTTCAGGCCTTTTTCCTCGTGATTATCAGATTTTCCTACCGTGTTGTGCTCTATGTGCGTAATGAGCGGGTGAATGCGAAGCGCAGTCTGGATCGTGTCATGCTGATAGGCGCGGGCTCCGCGGGGCAGATGATCCTGCGGGATGTAGAGAGTGCCCCGAACAAATATGACAAGGTAGTCTGCATCATCGATGATAATCCGAACAAATGGGGCCGTTATCTCGACGGAGTGCCGATAGTCGGAGGCAGAGACGAGATCCTGCGCTGCGTCGAAAAGTATCATATTGACAAGATATATCTCGCGATCCCCAGCGCTACTGCGGCTGAAAAGCGCGATATCTTAAATATCTGCAATGAAACGGGCTGTGAGCTGAAGCAGCTGCCGGGAATGTACCAGTTCGTGCTTGGGCAGGTGAGCGTCAGCGTGATGAAGGATGTATCGGTCGAGGATCTGCTCGGCCGTGACCCGATAAAGACGGACCTCGAGGATGTATTCAAATTCATCTGCGGCAAGGTCGTCATGGTGACGGGCGGAGGCGGCTCCATAGGCAGCGAGCTCTGCAGGCAGGTCGCTGCGCACGATCCGAAGCAGCTCATTATTTTCGACATCTATGAAAACAACGCTTACAGTATCCAGCTGGAGCTTAAGGAAAAGTATCCCGAGCTGGATCTCGTCGTGCTCATAGGCTCGGTACGTGACAGCCGCAAGATGTTCGATGTGTTCTCGAAATACAGGCCTCAGCTCGTATATCACGCAGCGGCGCACAAGCACGTCCCTCTGATGGAGGACAGCCCCTGTGAAGCGATCAAGAACAATGCCATCGGAACCTACAAGACCGCGTATGCCGCGATGGTACACGGCTGCGAGCGCTTCGTCCTCATATCGACTGACAAGGCCGTATATCCGACCAATATCATGGGCGCCAGCAAGCGTCTCTGCGAGATGATAGTTCAGAGCTTCGATGCGAAGATAAAGGCCGGAAAGGCGGATGAGCTGCCCCAGCTGTTCACGCATATCGGCGCCGAGAACGCGGATAAGGACGGGACAGGCAGAGTGTTCAGGGAGGCGAAGACCGAATTTGTGGCGGTACGCTTCGGAAACGTGCTCGGCAGCAACGGCTCCGTCGTGCCTATCTTCAAGAAGCAGATCGAGAAGGGCGGCCCGGTCACGGTTACACATCCGGATATCATCAGGTATTTCATGACGATCCCCGAGGCTGTGAGTCTCGTGCTGCAGGCAGGGACATACGCAAAGGGCGGTGAGATCTTCGTTCTCGACATGGGAAGCCCCGTAAAGATCGACACTCTCGCGAGGAACCTTATAAGGCTTTCCGGATACAGGCCCGATGTGGATATAAAGGTGGAATATGTCGGTCTCAGACCCGGTGAGAAGCTTTTCGAAGAAAAGCTCATGGCCGAGGAAGGACTGAAAAAGACCGCCAATGACAGGATCCACATAGGTTGTCCCATAGCCTTTGACATCGATCGTTTCATCGGAAAGCTGCAGGAGCTGATGGCGGCGGCTTATTCGAATAAGGAGAATATCCGGGATATGGTAGAGGAGATAGTAGACACCTATCATCCCGAAAATGCAGGGAAATAAGAAAAAGCTTACTAAGCCGGAAAAGGATATGGAAAGAGGCCCCGAAAGGGGCCTCTTATGTTTGATGTAAATGGAGATCAATTATCGGATAAAAAACTCCGTTCTTACCTTATCACGATAACACCGCTCACTTCACAGTCGCGGTTGGCGGCCAGCTCGAGAGTGCGGCGGAAATCGGCCTTGCGGGTCTCCCAGATGTGCACGAGGATGATGATACCGTCACAGCCGTCCAGAGCTTTTACGGCGCTGCCCTCCGAAAGGAGGTTGCCCGCCGCGAGGACCTTTGAGACCTTGCTCTTAATGAGGTCGGAGAGCCCTGCCTGAGTCCCGTCGTTTTTGTCGGTGGCGATGATGAGCTTTTCGGCATCGACGGTCGCGACGGCATTGATGAGGTAGTCCTCGTCGCAGCCCGGTACGGAGTTTTTAAGAGAAAAACGCTTAAGTGCGGCATTGATGCGGGAAAGCTTTTCTTCATGCTCAAAGGATGCAAGCACATTGAGACCGTAGATCTCTCCGATCTCTTCCTCGGACTTGATATGGACGTCCGTCAGATATCTGATACAGAACCATACGACGCCGATGAAGCAGAGACCGACGGCGAAAAGCGGGATCGAAAGCTTCGAGATTTTACCGAGCGCTGTTTCGGCCGCGAGCTCGGCCACAGCTGTATCGTCTAAGAGCGCACCGGTCTCCTGGTCATAGTGAGCCTTGAAATATGTTCGATCTATTTCCGTAAGAGATTTTTCGAGGGTATCCTTCAGCTTTGTGATATCGGCTTTTTCTTCTGCAGCTTCCTGCTGTGCGTTGAAAACGGACGAGCTGTAGCCGAAGAGGATGATATCCTTCAGTTTGACGGAGGAGTAGGTGCTATATGAGGCTTTGAGCTCCTGGTCGGTTTTGTTCAGCTGGGACTTCACCACTTCGAGCATGCTTTTCGCGCTCTCTTCTGTCGGAGCAAAGATGGTGGTGGTCAGTACGGCACCGCAGACAGGGGTGTTCGACGAATCATAGATGAGATTCGATTCGGAGTCGAATACGGAAAACGAGATATTAATGAGCTGACGGATGCTGTCATCGCTCG
>JAZRWL010000180.1:0-9888 GCA_045599685.1 Lachnospiraceae bacterium | reverse complement strand
TACGGCCGTCAAGACGGGATACGGACTTGCCTTCCTTCTTGCAGACCTCGTTGCGGTAAGCAACCTCCTCGATCTGAAGGTTTCTTGCCACAAGATACTCTCTTGAAACGCCGGTGTAGTAATTGAGCTTCTTGATTACGGTCTCTTTCTCCTCATCGGTCATGGCCTCGCCCTTCATGAGCATTACGAGGTACTCGCCATTGGCGTACTCGGTAGCTTCATATACGAAGTCCTCGAGCTTCTGATCGCTGGGATGATGATGATAATAATGAACAGCGGCAAGGGTAGGGATTGAAAGAACGCCGGGGTATACGGGCCTGTCATAGAAGAATGAAGGGCCGTTCGTTACGGTGTTGCCGATAAGGATCAGGCCGTCGAAGGCAGTGCCGTAGGCTCTGTCCTGATCGCCGAAGGTGGACATGCCGGCGATGGTGGTAGCTCTGGTGCAGCCATAGGACTCGCCCATCATGTACTTCGGGCTCTTCCATCTGTCATAGCGGTCCAGCCACTTCTGGATCATGGTATTGAAGGAGGTAGCGTCTGCCTCGATGCCGAGGAAGAGATCCTTCTTGGTCTCATCGATGAGCCGGCCAAAGCCGGTGCCGACGGGATCAACAACAACGAGGTCAGCCACGTCGAGCAGGCAGTACTCATTGTCAACGCCCTCATAAGGAGGAAGGGGAGTCGTAGGATCGTCGATATCCTTCGAATACTTCAGGCGGGTGGGTCCCACATATCCTACATGCACCATCATGGAAGAAGTGCCGGGGCCTCCGTTGTAGCAGAAGATAACAGGTCTCTTCGTGGTATCCTCTACATCCGAACGGAAATAGGAATAGGTGAACATTGAAGCGATGGCCTTGCCCTCATCATCGTAGAATACGTTATCCTCGCATACTGTGTGGTAAGGAACGGGCTTGCCGTTGACCTGGATCTGACCTTCTGAGGTGAATCTCGAAGGCGTAAAAACATCAGTTCTTAACATGAGTACCTCCCATAGAAAATATAGTTGCTTGTGTTTTGAATATACAATAAGCACCAATCGAACAGATTTGTCACCGTTCGAAAAAAGTATAGCACAAAATAAACTGAGATTTCCATAGAAAATTTATTTTTTTTGATATTTTCATAAGATATCCCGGAAATAATCTCTCTGCGGTCACATCCTATACCCCGATCCCTGCTGCAAACCGTCACTTTTCCGGTGCCGTCAGAAAAGTCTGTCATTGAGACCGCACAGATCTGATTTATATACTTTCAGTCTCAATCCTCATAATAGCTCGAGCCGCCCACGAATTCCCTGATAAGAGAGTCCTTCGGGACATAGGTCGTGCGCAGCGGAGGGAGCTCCGTCAGGACCTTTCTCAGGTCGGACAGTCCGTTCTCCTCCATCGCGGCTATCGCCTCATCCGTGCTGAATTCGCTTATTTCCTTCAGATAGCGTGAAATGATGCAGAGTTCGTAATCATGGAAGGTATCGATATGTATCGCGGCATTCGGCTTATACGGCATGATGTAATTCACCTCGCCGCGGTCCACACTCTGTGACCGCTCAATCGTATCCTTTATGGAATAGCCGCGCGTCTTGTAATCTCTCACGAGCCTGCGTGCGACACGGATCTGCTCCGGGCGCACGATACGGTCCTCCCTCGTCACGATGCGGGTACGCGGGGCGACATACATTCCGACAGCCTCCTCCCGCACCTCGTCGAACATCTGCGGGTTCAGCGCGTGTATCCCTTCGATGATCACGACTGCTTCGCGATCGCCCTGCAGCTCATAAGACTCGTGTGACGTCCCCGTCTTGAAATCATATATCGGTATGGTGGTCAGCTTTCCGTCGTTCAGGCTGCGCATGGCCTCGATCAGGCGGGGAAAATTGACGCACAGCGGCGACTCCCAGTCCTCAGCCTCCGGCGGGCGTTTGTCGAGCGGCAGGAAGAAATTGTCCATGCTGAGCATGATCACATTCACGCCGAGATTCATAAGATAGGACCTCACGCGGTTCGCCGTCGTGGTTTTTCCGCTGCCGCTGGGTCCCGACAGCAGGATTGTCCTTTTTTCCGGCATGCCGTTTATTATAGTGGCGCAGGCGCTGCCGATCTTGTCATGGAAACATTCCTCACAGTCCAGCACAAAAGCGGTCTCGTCCCGCATCCTCATCAGAATACTGTCAATGTCTATTACTCTCATTCTCTACCTCGTAACGTATTTTCTGTCTGTATTTCACCGCGCCGTACGTGTGGATATCATTGATCCCATGGCCATAGGCACATACGGATCGCATCCACCGCGCCGTGCGCGAAGATATCATAGTCATCAAAACGAATGATCCCGCCGGAGGCACAGCCGGCAGTATTTCTCAACGGGCACGGCACCTTGTGAGTGAAGCCTGTCCGTGTGAAAATATGCGGACTCTCTGGCGGAATCATCCGTGTGAGATCATACTCTGTCGATAGATCTGTATGTCAGCGCTGTTTTTTGTAGCGTTTCAGCTCTTCGAGTATGAGATTGTTCTTGATCTTGATATAAGTGCCCTTCATGCCGGATGATCTGGATTCTATAACCCCCGCGCTTTCGAGTTTTCGCAGAGCGTTCACTATCACCGAACGGGTGATCCCCGCGCTGTCGGCGAGCTTGCTGGCTACCAGGATACCCTCCGAGCTCTCCATCTCTCCGAGGATACGCTCCACCGCCTCGAGCTCGGACGAAGAAAGTGTGCTGAGCGCGGATTTTATGACCTGCATCTTGCGCAGCTCCTCTGCGCTCTCTTCATTGAGCGAGCGGAGCATCTCGAGGCCCACGACCGTCGCGCCGTACTCCGCGAGTATGATATCGTCGATATCATACTGCCTTCCGGCTCTGAAGGAAAAGAGCGTCCCGAGGCGTTCACCGGCGATGTCGATAGGCACCACCATCACGCGGTACTTGTCAGGATCATCACATTTGAAATCAAGTGTTTTGAGGTTGACATTCTCTTTCGTCGAGAGGATGTTGATAAGCCTCTCATTGAGCGGAGAATCTATGAATTTTCCGATGGTCGCACCGACCCACGTATCGGCACCGTCCTCCGGAACAAAAAACTGGCCCTTCCCCAGGATCTTGCCCTTACGGCTGAACACGAGGATATTGGAGTCCAATGTGTCACTGAGTACGTCACATACGTCGTTGAAGACAAACACCGTCGTCGCATTATGATGCAGCAGTCTGTTGATCTTTCTTGTCCTGTCCAGCAATTCAACGCTCATAGTCATACCTCTCGTTTGTTAAATTAAGATAATAATAAAACACCTTCTATTAATTGTCAATAAATAAAAGGTGTTTTACAGTAATTTTTTAATATATTCTGGCAGGTACCAGAAAAAATATATTATAATATCGTTATTTTTCCTTTTTCGGAAGATTCCATGTGGTGTAATCACAGGCAGGATAATTCTCGCAGCCGAAGAACCTGCGTCCGCTCTTCGAACGCTTCGCGATCAGCTCACCGCCGCAGGTAGGGCATTTCACACCCGTCCTCTCGAGGAAGGGCTTCGTGTTCCTGCAGTCGGGGAAGCCGGGACAGGCCAGGAATTTTCCGTTTCTTCCGTACTTCACGACCATATTCCTGCCGCAGAGCTCGCAGATCACATCCGTCACCTCATCAGCCACCCTGACCTTTGAAATGACCTCCTCCGCCTTTTTCAGATCCTTCGCGAAATCGGGATAAAAGCCCCGCATGACAGCCTTCCAGTATTCGCTTCCTTCTGCCACGCGGTCGAGCTGGTCCTCCATCCTCGCCGTGAATTTCTGATCGGCGATATTGGGGAAATGCTCCGTCATAATACGGTTGACGGCCTCTCCCAGCTCGGTGATATAGAGGTTCTTGCCCTCTTTTTTGATATAATGACGTCCCTGCAGCAGCGTGATCGTAGGTGCGTATGTGCTGGGGCGGCCTATGCCGCACTCCTCCATCGCGTGAACGAGAGCCGCTTCGGTATAATGCGACGGACCAGCGGTGAAATGCTGCTCGCTGTTCAGCTTTTGAAGAGAAAGTACCGATTCGGGAGTGAGATTCTCGAGCGGGCCGTCCTTCTTTTCTTTATCCTCCATATCATATGCCGCGCGGAAACCGTCGAATACGATATGGGTTGAGGCGGCGGAAAGCGTATGCGAACCGGCGCTCACCTTCACGGTCAGCGTCTCAGATACGGAATCGGCCATACGGCTCGCCACAAAGCGGTTCCAGATGAGTCTGTAAAGGCGCAGCTGATCACGGTCCAGCGAATCGGATACCGATTCCGGAGTGCGGGTCACATCGGTAGGTCGGATAGCCTCATGCGCGTCCTGTGCGCGGCCCTTATTAGAGGAGTCGGTCTTCTTTCCGACATACCCCGCTCCGTATCTGCCATTCACATACTCACGGCAGGCGGCATCGGCTTCATCGGAAATCCTGACTGAGTCGGTACGAAGATAGGTGATGACACCCACGGTGCCGGAGCCGCCCATGCTCACTCCTTCATAGAGGTGCTGCGCGATGCGCATGGTCTTCTGGGTGGAAAAATTCAGCAGTCTCGAAGCCTCCTGCTGGAGGGTACTCGTGGTATAAGGGAGCGGTGCCTTCCTGACCTTCCGGCTGGTCTTTATATCGCTTACCGTGAATTTTGCCTTTTCGAGCTCGCGTACCACGGCCGCTGCTGCAGCCTCATCCGGTATGCGCTCTTTATCGCTCAGATGCAGGAGGATCTTTTTCTTCTTTCCGTCGGCGAATACCTCAGCCGTGATCTCCCAGTATTCCTCGGGGACGAAGGCCGCTATCTCCTCTTCCCTCGCCGCTATCATCGCGAGCGTCGCCGACTGCACGCGGCCGGCGCTGAGGCCCCGTTTCACCTTTCTCCAGAGAAGGGGACTGATGCTGTAGCCCACGAGACGGTCGAGCAGCCTGCGGGACTGCTGAGCATCGATGAGGTCGGTATCCAGACTGCGCGGTTTTTTCAAGGATTCCTTCACCGCGGTCTTCGTGATCTCATTGAAGGTGATGCGTTTTGTGTTCTTATCATCCAGGGAAAGGGCTTCCTTCAGATGCCAGGCGATAGCCTCGCCTTCACGGTCAGGGTCCGTTGCAAGATAGACGGTCTTTGCCTTTCTGGCCTTTTTCTTCAGCTCGGATACGAGCTCGCCCTTACCGCGGATAGTGATATATCTGGGTTCGAAATCATTCTCTATATCTATGCCCATCGTGCTTTTCGGCAGATCACGCACGTGTCCGCCGGAAGCTTCCACATCGTAGTTTGCGCCGAGGAACTTTTTTATGGTCTTTACCTTTGCAGGTGACTCGACGATTATCAGATTGTCAGCCATTGATCAGAATACTCCGGAATTAAATTGCGGCACAGCCTGCCGCGGCTTATCTGCCGGAACAGGCCGCGCCGCTCCTACCGCTGTCATAAAGCGAAATCACTATACACGATTTGTATTACGGGCGCAATATGAATTTTTCGGTATTACTATTGGTAGAAAATTTGTTTTCCCGTCTGTCAGACCTCTTCGGCGAAGCCTATCGCGATAAGCGCACGCTCATAAGCATCGACTGCCTCGGGGCTTACGGACTGGCCGAACTCACAGGATATCTGCGCGGCGATCTCCGCAGCGGTGCTCTTTCCGTCGATGAAATAGTCCATTGCTCCGCTGACGGTGTGATCTACGTTCCGGCCGTATTTTGAGAGATATGCTTCCACCGCCTCGCGCTTCTCGCCCGAGAACATTCTCGGAAGCTTTTCCATCATCGTGGGAACGCTCTTTGATCTGCGCACGACGAGCCCGTACTTCTGAGCCTTTGCCTTCGTGACAACGGACTTCGGAGCCTTCGTCGGATCATAGCCGAGGATCGCCTTTGCCATGGCCTTCAGGCGCTTTTTCGCGTCCTCCGTCTGTTCGAGCACGCCGTCGCCCAGCCATTCGGTGAGCCTGTCCATGCTCGCCAGCCTCCAGCCGATATATCTGTGGATGCGTCCGGCAAGATACTTCTCATCAAGTGCGCCGCGCCCGACCTCAGTTTTCTGATCGGTGATATACATGCCGGCACGTCCGAGTCCGGTATTGAGTATATCTGCCGCGTCGCCCTCCTCGAGATTCGCCAGCGAATACGCATAGGACGCCGTGATCGCTGCCGCTCTCGAAAGCATGAAGGGATCGACCTTGTCGAGGGTATCGGAGCTCGTATGATAAAAACGGTCAGGCCACTGGCCGAGCATCACGCAGGGGATATCGGTCTTAGGGTCGCTCAGCACGACATGATCCGAACCGCCGGTATAGGGAAGGATATGGCTGTTGAACATCGGGCAGTACGAGCCCTTCGACATTCCTTCGACCTCATGCTTCACCTCGTCCAGCACCGCTGCCGCGACATCCGAGACGAAGGAGGGCTCGGCCATCGGAAGCTCCGTGATGGTCATCGGGCCGTATCCTGCGAGCTGGCGTCCGCCCACCATATCGAGATTGATAGCCGCCTTTATCTTTGCTCTGCGCTCCGGTGAAAGGCTCTCCAGATATGCGAAAGAGCCGGTGAACTCCGGAAGGAGCAGGATGCGAAGGCTCCTGTTCAGGGGCGCGAGTTTTCCTGACGCGATCATATCGCTGATGGTCTTTATGGCCTCTACGACGCTCGCCGTTCCGCTCGCATTGTCATTCGCGGACTGGCGAGGATGGCAGAGATGGCCCACCATGAGGATCTCCTCATCCGTCTCGCCCGGCAGGCAGGCGGTGACATTTTCTATTTCGCCGTCATACAGCTCGGCATCCACGCGGCACTTCACCTGCGGATATTTTCCCTTTTTCGCGAGCTGTGCACAGAGCTCGGCGAGCTTGTCTCCCTCGCGGGGCGAAAGAAGGAAACCAAAGGCCTTTTTCTGGCCGGGTTCCCACCAGAACGATGTATATCTCAGAGTATCCGACTGATCATGACGCTCGCGCACATGAGGAGCCTCGAGCACCATATCGGTGATCAGGCCTATCGCACCGCGCTTTTCGACCGCCCAGTCATATACATCATTGATATTCTGGCGGACGAATACTATCTTTCCCGCAAGATCGACATTGCGGTAATTCTTCTCTTCCGGTCCCTTGTCAAGCATGACGATATCGATCGGCTGACCGGTATAGTCACAGCCGATGCTGCGCTGGATCACGGACATCGCGCAGCGGTCATAATCCGCCAGACGTCGCTCCTCCGGCCATACCAGATCACACCAGGCACCGCGTATATTCCACTCTTTGAACGAGGGATAGGTCCCGAAGATCACATCCTCCTTCGCGGGGTAATGCAGGATCTCCGCTCCGGGTATGCCCATGCGGTCCAGCTTGTCTTTCATAAAATTCGCCGCCGCGCGGTATCCGGTCGAAGCCTGGATGCGGTGGAAAACCGATACCTCGGCCACGGTGGAAAAGGCACGCTCTCCGTCAATATTCTGCAGGATCTTTGCGGTATTCTCTCTTATCATTTTCGCTCCTTTCAAAAAGCACTCACAGCTTTACGCTCTTTATCTCGGAATAAGTCCCGTAGATACGGGACCCGCCTGACAGCTTATACGCGCGTATACGGTAATAATAGGTATTGCCCGTCTTCATTCCGATCACATTATTATATGTCAAAGTCGCCCCGGAGGAAATATCTTTTACAGCCTTCCACTCTCCGCTGCTGCCGGTCCTGCGGTAAAGCATGTATCCGTCCGCGCCCGTGACCTTCGTCCAGGAGAGCTTCGTAGTGGTAGCCGTCCTCTTCGCCGCGGTCAGTGAAGGCGCCGTTCAATGTCAGCGTAGCGTACGTCCTGCTCCCGGTCGCCGGGGTATAAGATACTTTCCCGTCCTTCAGGACATCCGCCTTGTTTGTGTCAGTGACCTGCACTCCGCACACATAAACAGGATAAGAAGCGGCAGATGCAGTGACCGTCATAAAGAACAGCACGAGCGGACGGTCAGGAATGTAATGAGCAGTTTTCTTTTCATGATGTTTCGCACCTCCAGTTTCTCTTGTCGTCATCATTGATACATTTCGGATCGGCAGCCCCGCAGCGGGCTGTCACGGAGAATAATCTCTGGTATTACCGTCAAGTATAAAGCATCTGTCCCTGGAATGCACCTGATTTTATTATATTATTTAAGTATCGTTGCGCTTTTCGCGTTAAAAACATCACCGCTTCGCCGAATAGATCCCCGCCCGCTCGTCTATAAGCTCCGCCAGCTGCAGCTTCAGGAGAATCGCATAGAGCACATTCACGGCGAGGCCGGTACGTTCCGAGATCTCGTCCGTATGGCGCGGAGCTGTCCTTACCAGTTCATATACGCGCTTTTCCTCATCATCCAGCACCAGCGTATGGGTCTCCGCCGCCGGCAAGGCCCTGTCTATGCTGAGCCTCGAAAGCACGTCATCCGTGCAGGTACAGCAGTCCGCACCGTCCTTGATCAGCAGATTCGTTCCTGTGCTGAACATATCATCGGGTCTGCCGGGCACCGCCATGACTCCCCTGCCCTGCTCTATCGCGTATTCTGCCGTGATCAGCGAGCCGCTTCGTTCCCTCGCCTCGACGATGATGACTACCTGTGCCAGTCCGCTTATCAGGCGGTTCCTTTGGACGAAGTTCATCTTAAAGCCTTTTATTCCCGCTCCGAATTCCGAGATTACAGAGCCTCTCTCGCAGATCTCATGATACAGCTTCCTGTGAAAGGCCGGATATATCACGTCGATCCCCGTACCGAGCACGGCCACCGTTTTCCCGCTGCCGGAGAGCGCTCCCCTGTGTCCCGCACCGTCGATCCCCTCCGCCATACCGCTAACAACAGTCACTCCTGCCTCGGAAAGCTCGCGGCTGAGACGCTCGGCAAAGGCGCTGCCGTAATCGGTAGCCTTCCTCGCTCCCACTATCGCCACCGAAGGCGGCCCCGATAAAAGCAGCTCCGCATCAGGCATAGTCTCCGTTCCTGTGTCCTGTGTACGGATCGTACTATTCTCCCGGCGCATTGCTGAGTAAAACTGCTCTCTTCTGCCGGTCTGTCTTATGTCGTCCGCGACGGACAGCCGTCCTCCTCCGTGTCCCGTCAGCCCGTGTTTGCCCTTTTCGAAGAGCACCATCGGCGGATCGTATATCAGACGCAGCCTCGCGGGATAGTCCTCGTCATAATAATTGATAAGTCTTACTCCGTCGGCGCAAAGCCTTGCGAATTCGCGGCGTCTGTCATTGATCTGCAGCCTGCTCTCGATCACAGCTGAACGCTGGCGTTCGTTCAGACTGCTGAAATCCCCGTAATATACCGCTTCCGGCGAACCCCCAGCCATATCGAGCAGACGGCGCGTATTTACCGGGCCAAGAAAGGGCACCGTTGCCAGCCAGTACCAGTATTCCTCGATAGTCATATCCATTTCGTTCAACCCCAGAATTTCTTTTCGACGCCGCGGTATCCGAGCGCCTCGAGCAGGTGGTTTTCCCCTATTACGGCGCTTCCGTCCAGATCCGCGATGGTCCGGGCAACCTTAAGTACCTTGTTATATCCGCGGGCGCTCAGCTGCAGCTGGCTGAACACACGTTCCATCAGCTTTTCCTCAGCCGTGCCCAGCATGCAGTAGGACTTTATCTGTCTCCCGCTCATTTCCGAATTGAACAGTATTTTCTGACCGCGGAATCGTTCTCTCTGTAGTTCCCAGGCTTTCCGCACACGCTCCCTGATGACCTCAGAAGATTCGTTCTCCCATTTCCCGCCGATCTCGTCATATCCTACCGGCGGCGCCTCGACACAGATGTCCATCCTGTCGAGAAGAGGCCGGCTGATACGGCGCATATATCTGCGAACCTCGCTCTCAGTGCATCTGCAGCGTGTAGTATCGGGGTAATATCCGCATTTGCAGGGGTTCATCGC
>JAZRWL010000179.1:0-2297 GCA_045599685.1 Lachnospiraceae bacterium | reverse complement strand
ATCCTCAGGCAGACCCTCCGCCTTCAGAAGCCCGGCCTTCTGCGTCCTGAGCTCCGTCAGCTGTCCGAGCAGCTCGTCAGCGTTGTTTTCATCGCCCGCCACGAGAGCAAGACACCTCATCCCGGCGATATCCGCGAGCTTCGTTTCGAGCTCCTCATACTCAGGATGCCTTGATATGAGCTCCTGTCTGCGCCTTGCGAGCGTATCCCTGTCCTCGCTCTCACGCCGCTGCTCAGCTTCCTTTTTCTCTCTGGCCTCCGTTGCGGCAGCAGAAGAAGACTTTTGCGCGGAATGATGCTCCTGCCTGTACCTGCGTACATCATCAGGGCTCTTTATCCCTTCGGCATGCCATTTTTCGAGGATCCTGTTCGTATAATCAAAAGGCTTTTTGACATTCTGCCTCATGCTTTCGGCGCAGGCCTCGAGGATGACCTCTATCGTCATCCCGAGCTCTCCGGTCCAGCGGGAAATGAACCTCTGCTCATGCTCGACGGCAGCTCTCCCGTATATGCCGAAGGCCTTCAGGACGGCATGGTTTATGCCGCTGTTTGCGCGTCTGGCGCGGACCTGCTCCTTCGCCTCTTCCAGCGTATGTATCCCCTCCTCATGCCAGCCTAATGCCACGGAATTCAGATACTCGGTCCGCTTATTGCCGTCATTAACGCAATACTCGATTAAATATTCTATCACATCCACGGGGAAATTGTACTCATCATACATTCGGATAAGAAGCTCAATATCTTTTGATTTTAAAGCCCTTCCGAGATAATTCTCCGCGATGAACAGCACCCCCGCAAAATCCTCATCATCTGCCAGCTTGTCGAGCGTGCGCAGACGCTTTTCCTGCAGGACCTTCCCGGTCCCGGGTGCCGGTTTTTCATCAGCTGTATCATCCTTTGCGGCTGCCGCAGGGGGCTCCTGACTGACATGCTTTGACACAGGCTCAGACACGGCTTCCTTTTCCTCCACGACGACTGAGCCTGCCTCCTCGACGCTGCCCAGAGTGAGCCGCTCGAGCGTACCGTCCACGTTCAGCGCAAGCGTCATCAGCCCCGTTTTTTCCCAGTAACGAAGCGCCCGCATGACATCCTTCTCCGTGATATCCAGTCTGTCAGCGATATATGAGACGGAAAGCTCACCCGTCCCGGCCAGCCTCAGGATGAGCAGGTAGACCTTCACATACTCTCCGTTCGCTGCCGTCATATAGCGGTCGATAAAAGAGTTCTGCACTATCGTCTGGCCGCAATTCATATGATTGATTAATACCAAAATATCCCTCCGTGTCTGATCTGACTGCGTAAATATAACACAACTCCGGTATGATTAAAAGCTCAGAAAACCGCATGATTACGACGTTTTTCGGCATTGTTGACAATGTGGATAGTGTGGATAAGCCCGCTTTTCCGCGCAAAATAAAGAAGGGTTATCAACCGTTCAAGACGGTCGATAACCCTGTGGATAAAGTGGATAAAGTGGAAAACTACTTTCCGAGGAGCTTATCCGACACAATATCAATATCTCCTGCACCCATAGTTATCAACAGATCCCCGTTGACTGCGTACCCCAGGAGAAAATCCAAGATTCTGTCAAATGATGAAAAATAATAGGCTTCGGTGCCGAGCTGCCTGACACGTTCGGCGAGCTGCTCCGAGCTCACTCCCAGCGTATCCGTCTCGCGCGCCGCGTAAATATCAGCCATCACGACGACATCCGCCTGTGAAAGAGCCTGCGCGAACTGCTCAAAAAGAGCCTTCGTCCGCGTATAAGTATGAGGCTGAAAAACGCAGATCACCCTTTCGGCCCTGCAGTTTCTCGCCGTTTTCAGCGTCGCGGTTATCTCATCGGGATGATGGGCATAATCATCAATGATCCTGATGTCGCCTATGCTGCCCTTTAATTCAAAGCGTCTGTGCGTGCCCCCGAAGCCGGCCAGACCGGCAGCCACAGTCTCCATAGAAAGGCCGGTCACCCTGCCCGCTGCCGTAGCGGCGAGAGCATTCTCCACATTGTGCAAGCCCGGCACACGAAGCGTCACCCCGCAGGTCTCACCCGTAGCCTTTTCGACCGCCGTAAATGACGCGCAGCCCATATCGTTGTATGTGATATTTTCGGCATAATAATCCGCGTCGGACGACATACCGAAGGTGACGATCCCGCATTTCAAGCCCGCTACGAGCTCCTCATAATCGTCTATGGCGCTGTTTATCACAATCATCCCGTCGTCGGAAACATTTTCCGCGAAGCTTCGGAATGATCTTCTTATATCATCTATGTCCTTGAAAAAGTCGAGATGATCC
>JAZRWL010000178.1:0-4306 GCA_045599685.1 Lachnospiraceae bacterium | reverse complement strand
TAAAAGCTGTTCATATCGCTGTGCAGAATATGCCTGTCCAGTCCTCTCACCACACTTTATCTGAAGTGGCTTTATTGTATCGAACATTTGTTCGGATGTCAAGAGGAGGATTTTTCCGTCCCTGTCTGATGCTCCGCTCTCCCGGCGAACACGAAAAGTATAATACATTCCTTTTTCAGGCGCCGCTCTCACACCGTAAGCTCTGCGTATTCGGCCTTTGACGCGGCGAGATAATCTTCAGGCGACAGGCAGATCTGACAGCCCAGCCGCCCCGCGCTCACATAGAGCTTTTCAAGAGACCTTGCGCTTTCATCGATACGTGTTACGAACTGCTTTTTCATTCCGATCGCCGTGCAGCCGCCGCGCACATAGCCGGTGAGCGTGAATAGCTCCTTCACGGGCAGCATCTGTATCGACTTCACATTGACGGCGCGGGCGCATTTTTTCAGATCGAGCTCCCCGTCCACGGGGATCACGAAAACATAATGCTGGCCGTCCGAGCCCGTAGTCACGAGCGTCTTGTAAATCACCTCATGCGGCAGGCCGAGCTTGTCAGCGACCTTTGAACCCTCCATGAACTCATCGGAATCATAATCATGCGCCGTATAATCGAGCTTCAGCCGCTCCAGTATCCTCATCGCGTTCGTTTTCGCTTCTTTTTTCGCCATATATCTCCTTTCGGGCTGAGCCCTGCGCGTCCGTGTATACTTATGACTTTTTTTATCATAATATGACATCGCTGGCAAGTATGTCCTCCGGTGACAGCGGATATTTGACAAGGCCGGTCAAAAGTGCGGAAAAAGGTCATTTTCCGATAAAAACGGCATGTGTGCGTCATATGCATTCCCGCTGCGGAACAGGTGCGAAAAACACGTATGGGAGAGTCTTATTCCCACACAATTATATGGAAAATTTCCACGGATCTGATAAAATATAAAAAAATATTATTGCGGGAGGGACCGTCATGCCGCCAGGAGGACCCGGAAGAGGATATCTCACCGAAGAAGAAAAGGCCAACAGGCCGAAAGTCACCTTACCTCTGATAAAGAGGATCTTTTCATGGCTTAAGCCATACAAAAAACAGCTCATCCTCGTGCTTGCCTGCATTCTGATCTCTTCGGTATGCTCGCTGGCGCCGTCCGTCCTCACCGGCAAAATCATCGACGAGGGACTGATCGCGAGCAATATGCCGGCACTGATAAAATATATCATACTGACGCTCGCCGTCGTACTCGGAGCGAACCTCATAGGTGTCGCGGAAAGCTATATAAACAGCTGGATCGCGGAGCATATCACCTTTGATATGCGCGGTCAGATGTATTCGCATCTGCAGAAAATGTCGCAGTCCTTCTTCACCGAGCACAATCAGGGCGATATCATCACCAGAATGACGAGCGATATCTCCTGCGTCCGCTCCATAATCACGAGCACTCTTACCAGCATCCTTTCAAACAGCGTCACGCTCATAGTCGCGATCGTCGTCATGTTCCGCTCGAACTGGATCCTCGCTCTCGTGGGCGTCGTGATCATCCCGCTCTTTACGATACCGACAAGATACGCGGGCAAATCACGCTGGGAGCTCACCCGCGAGGTACAGAGCTGCAGCGACGAGATAAACGGCATCCTCAATGAAACGCTGTCCGTCAGCGGTCAGCTGCTCGTGAAGCTCTTCGGACGCGAGGATCACGAATTCGCGAAATATCAGGAAGTAAATGGCAGACTCGTAAAGCTCAATGTAAAGGAAAGCATGGCGGGCCGCTGGTTCCGCGTGGTCATGACCACTATCTCCAATGTCGGGCCCATGCTCCTCTATCTCATCGGCGGAATACTGATGATGAAATACGACTCCGAACTCACCGTCGGTGATATCACGGTGCTCGTATCTCTCCTCGGAAAGATGTACGGCCCGGTGAACAACCTCCTCAATATCCAGGTTGACTGGATCCGCTCCATGGCGATGTTCACCCGTATCTTCGAATATCTCGATCTTCCCGTCGAAATAGAGAACGCTCCCGACGCGATTACACCCTCTTCTGCCTCCGGCAACGTGGTCTTCGACGATGTCTGCTTTTCCTATAATCCCGAAAGGCGTATCCTCGACCATGTGGATTTCCGGCTGGATTCCGGTCACAGCATCGCGATCGTCGGCCCCTCCGGCTCCGGCAAGAGCACTATCATAAACCTCATCCCGCGTCTCTACGATGTTGACAGCGGGACCGTCACCTTTGACGGAACCGATGTGCGCAGGCTGGATCTGAATTTTCTGCGGAGCAGCGTCGGCATAGTGAGCCAGGAGACCTACCTCTTCAACGGCACGATCCGCGACAACCTGCTCTACGCGAAGCCCGACGCGACCGAGGAGGAGCTTATACAGGCATGCCGCGACGCCAATATCTATGATTTCGTCGAGAATCAGGAGGCCGGTCTCGATACGATGGTCGGCAACCGCGGTCTGAAGCTCTCCGGCGGTGAAAAACAGCGTATATCCATCGCCCGTATCCTCTTAAAGAACCCCGCGCTCCTTATCTTTGACGAGGCGACCTCGGCGCTCGACTCCATTTCGGAGAAAAAGATACAGGACGCTCTCGATCCGCTCATAAAGACCCGCACGAGCATACTTATCGCTCACCGCCTGTCCACCATCCTCGCGGCGGACGAGATCCTCGTCGTAAAGGACGGTCGGATAGTCGAACGCGGCGTACATTCCGAGCTCATAAAGCAGGGCGGCGTATATGCCGAGCTCTATGAGACGCAGTTTTCTATCGCGCTCAATATGGACTCTGTCAACACCCGCGCAGCCGCGCCTGAGGAAACTGACTCTCTCTTGCGTATCTGGCGCACGGCGGACGAGGACGCACAGAGCTTCCTGCCCTCCTCGTACTTCACTCAGAAGGCGGAAAGCATAAAAGACGAGCTGAGCCGCGGCGAGGTATACGTACTGGACTCCGGCAGAGAGGACGGGGAAAATGTGCTCGGATACATAGGCCTGCAGGAGGGCTGTATCCTCGGCTTCTTCGTGGACAAATGTATGCAGTCCAAGGGACTCGGCAAGCGTCTGCTCGATTATGTCAAGGAAAAATACGACCGTCTTTCTCTCACAGTCTTCGAAAAGAACAAGCGTGCCGTCAGCTTTTACGAGCGTGAGGGCTTCGCCGTGACAGGTACGGTCGCCGATGCCGAAACAGGCGAGCGCAAGTACGAGATGACTTGGGAAAGAAAAGCGAACAGCAATTAAAGTCAATCTTCAAAATACACAGAAACAGGAGGAAAAATCATGAAAAAGGTCACTACCCCCAAGGAATTTTTCGGATTCACGCCCGGAGATGACTGCGAGCTTGCCAGATGGGACAGGATCGTGGAATATTTCTATCTCCTTGAAAAGGAATCCGACCGTATTCTGGTAAAGGATGTAGGAAAATCAACTCTCGGCAATCCCTTCATCGAGGTCACGATCACCTCTCCCGAAAACCTCGCGAATCTCGATATGTACAAAGAGATCAGCATGAAGCTTGCCGATCCCAGAGGACTGTCCGAGGCTGAGATCGCCGAGCTCGTAAAAAAGGGCAAGGCCGTATCCATCCAGACCATGAGCATGCATGCAAACGAGGTCGGCGGCACCCAGATGTCCATAGATCTGGCTTATGATCTGTGTACGAAAAATGACGAAGAGGTGCTCCGCATCCTGAACGAGACCATCCTGGTAATGTTCCCCTGCGAGAACCCCGACGGACAGATCATGTATACCGACTGGTACTACAAATGGAAGGGCACCGAATATGAGGGATCCGAATATCCCATGCTCTATCACTGGTACACCGGCCATGACAACAACAGAGACGCGATCTCCTTCAATATTCCCGAGACTCAGTATGTCGGCCAGTCGATGTATCACGAATGGATGCCTCAGGCGTATCAGGATCACCATCACATGGGACGCTACGGCGCGAGGATCTTCATCGCTCCGTATAAGGCCAGCCCGCTGAGACCGCATGTAGATCCGCTCGTATGGAGAGAGCTGAACTGGTACGGCGCCAATATGGCTTACCAGATGGACGAAAACGATCTGGACGGCGTCACCTCCGGCGCACAGTACCCTTCATGGGGACATTACGGCTTCCACTGGATCGGAAACTCTCATAATATCCCTTCCATGCTCACCGAATCAGCCTCCGCGAGAGTCGCAACTCCCGTGTACATCGACCCTACCCAGCTGAAGGGCGACGGAGACAATTTCATGCCGAAATATGAGGCGCAGACAAACTTCCCGAATCCCTGGCCGGGCGGCTGGTGGAGGATCGGCGATATC
>JAZRWL010000177.1:0-3762 GCA_045599685.1 Lachnospiraceae bacterium | reverse complement strand
GTTTCATTTCCGAGAGATATACGATAAGAGAAGGCTTTGATATGCTGCCCGCCGAGGCGCTGGAGTGCATGGATATCATGGTCAATGCGCTCACCTCTTACAAATAATGCGATTCTTTACAAGAATACTGCCAATACTGGTAATTATACCCGCCGGAATATACTTTGCTTTTGTATTCCGGCGTTTTCTTAAGCTTTTCCCGGCATTTGCACCGGACGGGAACATGAAGGTGCTGGGCTGGGTGCTTTCGTTTGCCTTCGGCGCTGCCTTTGTCTTCTGTACGCGCAGTATATGGAGTACGGGCGTAGTGGTCACGCTCTATTTCCTGCTCGCCTGTCTGGCGCTACAGCTTGTGCATATTTTCTGGAAAAATCCTTATTTTTACGGTCTGACCTGGGTCATAGCGGGAGTCTTTACCGCTGCCGTGCTCATTGCGGGCTATGTGAACATGCATACCGTGCATGAGAAGTATTACTCTTTCACCTCGGAAAAGGTGGCGCGTGATGTCGGGATAGCCTTTATTTCGGATCTGCATCTGGGAGTGAATATGGATGCTGACGGCTTGCGCGAGCATCTGAACTCGATCGGCGAAAAGGCGCCGGATATGCTGATCCTCGGCGGCGATATTTTCGATGAGAGCACCGATGCCGCCGAAATGGAAAAGGCCTGCGTATATTTCGGTGAGGTGAAGACGCGGTACGGAGTATTTTATGTAGGCGGGAATCACGACAGTAACAGATATTCCGAAGATACCGGATACAGCAGTACGAGGATGACGGAATGCCTCGAGGCGGCGGGAGTGAAGATATTGAGGAACGGGTCGGTCGGGCTCGACTGCGGGATCACTCTGACAGGTCTTAACGATAAGAGTAAACGAGCGGATGATATCGTAATGAGCTTGAAGCTCGACACCTCTCGGTATAATATCATACTTGATCATCAGCCGGTGGAACTGGCCCAGAAGGCAGAGGCGGGCGCCGATCTGAATCTCAGCGGTCACACTCACGGGGGACAGATCTGGCCTCTCGGGATATTCAATGAGTATTGGTCGCCCAATGATTACAACTACGGTGAACGCCGGTTCGGGGATATGACCTCCATCGTCTCCTCCGGCATCGCCGGCTGGGGATACCCGATAAGGACCGAGAATTCCTGCGAATATCTGATGATCAGCATCAATAAGTACGATCAGGGAGAATGACATGTACGATTATCTTGTAGTGGGAGCCGGGCTTTTCGGCGCGGTCTTTGCCGAAAGAGCGAAGGCGGCCGGGAAAAGTGTGCTCGTGATAGACAGAAGAGATCATATCGCCGGGAATGTGTATACCGAAAAGGTGGAGGGTATCGATGTCCACCGCTACGGAGCGCATATTTTCCATACGAACAATGAAAAGGTTTGGGAATATGTCGGACGATTCGCCCGCTTTAACCGTTATACGAATTCGCCGGTGGCGAATTACCGCGGCGAGCTGTATTCGCTGCCCTTTAATATGTATACTTTCAACAGGATGTGGAACGTGAGGACGCCGGACGAAGCGCGTGAAATGATAGAGAAACAGCGCGGCGAGATAACGGATGTGCCGCGCAATCTCGAGGAGCAGGCGATATCTCTGGTGGGAAGAGACATTTTTGAAAAGCTCGTGAAGGGCTATACCGAAAAGCAGTGGGGCCGTCCCTGCAATGAGCTCCCCGCATTCATAATAAAGCGTCTGCCCGTGCGCTTTACATTTGACAACAACTACTTCAACGCGCTTTATCAGGGGATACCGACCTGCGGTTATACAAAGCTCGTCGAAAACATGCTCGGCGGCATCGAGGTGAGGACGGGAATCGATTATCTGAAGCACAGGGAAGAGTATCGCGCTCTCGCAAAAAAGGTAGTCTTCACCGGCGCGATAGACGAGTATTTTGATTTCCGCTTCGGACAGCTCGAATTCAGGTCGGTGAGCTTTGAGACCGAGCTTCTAGACATGCCGAATTATCAGGGGAATGCCGTAGTGAATTATACCGACGCTGAGACTCCCTGGACGAGGATCATCGAGCACAAGTGGTTCACCTTCGGACGTGATGGGGAAGGCCGCGAGCTCGGGAAGACGGTCATCAGCCGCGAATACAGTACGGAATGGAAGCCTGGCGATGAGCCATATTATCCCGTAAACGATGAAAAGAATACTGCACTGGCCGAAAAATACAGGAGCCTTGCAAAAGACGAAAAGGATGTCATTTTCGGTGGCAGACTGGGTGAGTACAGATATTATGACATGGATACCGTGGTAGAAAGTGCTTTGGCGGCAGCGGCGGAGGAACTCGGTGAGAATGACTGAATACACTGTCGTGATATACGGCATCCTGCTGGCTTTTTCACTGGCACTTTCGGCCTGTGCCGGTGCGCCCGAAGCTGCTGAGAGACTGACTGATATTGCCGCGGAGAGCGGTACACAGGCTGAGGAGAGCCTGAGCACGCCGCCGGTGCTCGATCCGATGGCGTCAGTTGAAACTTCGGGACCGTCCGGCGGTGCGTCTGAGGCTGTCCTGGTCGGCACCGGGGCAGAGGAAACGGAAAAGGTACAAAGCAGCGAAATGACCTCAGAGGATACTACTGAAAATGAGAATGTTACAGAGACAGTTCAGGCGCTTCCGGTAAAGGAAAGCGTGAAGCTTGATCCGACCTGGCAATATGCGGACGAGTCGTGCATAAATGACGGATACGCGATGCTTTATTACGCGCAGACGGACCGGAAGGACATCGTGGTGGCTGTGAATGCCGGGCACGGCACGAGCGGCGGCGATTCGGTAAAGACCTGGTGCCATCCCGATCATACACCGAAGGTCACCGGGGGCACGACCGAGGCAGGCGCGACCAAGGCCGTTTCGGTCAGCAGCGGCATGGAATTCAATGACGGTACGCCCGAACGCACCGTTACTCTGCGCACCGCAAGGCTGCTGCGTGACAACCTGCTCGGGAAAGGCTATGATGTGCTGATGCTCCGGGACGATACGGACGTGCAGCTCGATAATGTGGCCCGTACGGTCATCGCAAACAATATGGCCGACTGTCATATCGCCGTTCACTGGGACGGCGACGGGCTGAATTATGACAAGGGCGCTTATTTCATGTCGGTGCCTGATGAACTGAAGGATATGTATCCGGTCTCCGATCACTGGAAGGAGCACGAGAAGCTGGGAGACAGCCTGATATCCGGTCTTTATCAGACAGATTGCAGAGTATGGGGAGAGGAGAACCTTGATATGGATCTCACCCAGACCTCATACAGTCAGATACCTTCCGTGGATATCGAGCTCGGGAACCAATGCTCCGATACAGACGATGATTCGCTCAGCCGTATCGCAGACGGTCTCGCGAAGGGTGTGGACTTTTTTTTCGGCGTGGCGGAAAACTGAGCATTTTTACGGATATGGCGTATTTTATCTTGAATGTTGATGCCGCCTGGTTTATACTTGCGGCAGATTGATGATAGTATTATCGTCCTGGGGTGTTCGACAGCCTGTTATCTTTGAACCTACATAATGACATAAGGGATGCCGATATTTCCGGTGTGATGTCGGGCCTCCTTCGAGTGGATGGCAGATCATCGGGTGTGGTTACCCACCTGGCAATAGCTGGGCGTCAAAAAGCAGGAACGGCACTCCGGGATTTTTATATTTACGCGACAGGTCTTATACACAGCAAATAAAATAAAGCGACAGTCTGTATTAGCTTTCTTTATATTCTTGACATGATATTGTCGAATCAATATAATC
>JAZRWL010000176.1:0-5171 GCA_045599685.1 Lachnospiraceae bacterium | reverse complement strand
CTGCCATCGCGGCCTTCACCGGGATGGGATTGACCTGCGAAAACAGCGCTCTTATGAGCCAGAGATACTTTGACTGGAGCTCCATGGCGCCCTTCACATCCCCTTCGAGGAACAAATGGCAGATCTTCGAAGTCTCGGCGGGGAGAAGGTTCGAGAGCACCGAGATGACTCCCTTCCCTCCCGCGGCCATGATAGGCACGATCTCGTCATCATTTCCGGAATAAATATCCATCGAATCACCGATGACGGTCGCTATCTCCACTATCTGGGAGATATTGCCCGAGGCCTCCTTCACCGCGGCGATACGGGGATGACGGGACAGTTCGACATAGGTCGACGGAGCGATATTCACTCCCGTGCGCCCCGGCACGTTATAAAGGATCACCGGCTTTTCCGAAGCATCGGCTATGCAGTAAAAGCTCTCGATCAGTCCCTTCTGGGTAGCCTTGTTGTAATAAGGCGTGACGACGAGCATCGCATCGCAGCCGGCGTCGCAGGCACGCCGCGTCATTTCGACGGCGTGAGCCGTATTATTGGAGCCTGTACCGGCGATGATCGGTACGCGCCCGCCCGCGGTCTTCACGGAAAAGCGGAGCACCTCATCCTTCTCGGCATCGCTCAGCGTAGAGCCCTCGCCTGTCGTTCCGCAGATAACGAGTGCGTCTATCCCGCTCTCGACCTGCCAGTTTATGAGCCTCTCCAGCTCCCCGTAGCAGACGCCCTTTTCACCAAGCGGAGTGATAAGAGCAGTCGCCGCGCCCGTAAATATCGTGTTCGTCTTCATTACGCTCCTTTCCGTGAGCCCGGAGCTCACACTGCAATGCTTTTGCGGTCCGGAGCCTTTCGGCCCTGGCAGCATTTCCGCAATAAAAAAAGCCGATACAGATCGGCTACCGCAAACGTTCCCGGACATACCGGGAAAACATATTTGATAGCCCTCCGCGTGTTCCACGCGACAGTCAGACAAATCTTATTTCGTCTGCCCAGATGAGCCTTCCACCTCGGCCCTCTTCGGCATCAGCCCCTTTCTCCTTCGGATCCGGTGAAGACCCCCGCAGATGCGGCATAAAAGGATACTTTTGACTTAATGCGCCTCTATCTGATAATTATAAGAAATGCTACCACAAGTGCCAGACCGTGTCAAGAGCACTTTACGGGAACTTTTGAGCATTTCCGGACATTTTTGCCCGTCCGGACCGGCTCAGACATCGATGGTGAACATATTCAGCTTCTTCGTGAGCTTCAGATCCTCCTTCGTGAGCTTCAGCGTATTGAGGAGCACCTCGTCCTCCTTCAGGATGTGATCGGAAAGGATACAACGCGCCGCGACCGGCAGCATCGTCTTTGAAGAGAGTCCAGTGAGCATCCCTATCGTCCATTCGGAATGCTCTATCGAATTCAGGAAACAGATATTGGCCTTTTCGATGGGATTCGTCTGGTTCCGGAAGGAATAATTGACGACATATTCCTTTTTCTGTACCTCTCCCGTGTAAAGCGCCCTGCACTTGCCGGGCTCATCGAAAGATCTGATGTTATAAAACCATGTTGCGCGTGTCCTGCGTCCCTTTTCGTCGCGGCTGTGACATATGAGTGCCCGCAGCAGGCTGTTCGTGCGTCCGTCGTAGAGATAGCAGTAGATATTGCTCATTTTTTCTTCGTCCGCCGCGATATCCTCGTCCGGATCCTCCTCCTCTTCGGCGAGAAGGAAGCTGACCGGCAGATGCAGGATCGACGCGATCTCATACAGCACTTCGATATCTATCACTATCTCACCGGTCTCATATTTTGATACAGTGGACTTGCTCTTGTGCAGCAGAGCGGCCATATTCTCGAGCGTGAGCTTCTTTGCCTGACGGTACTGTCTTATTTTCCTGCCTGTTTCTTTACTGATCTTTTTCATAACAATGTTTCGTTAAAATCATCTATTCGTTGATTGTCTGAAAATACAGATGAGATTCTGTTATTAATCACCTGTATTTTAGCAAAATATTTATTGAAAAGAAACTATTTTCTTTTCACATCTATTATCACGAACTTTTTCACCGTTTGCAAAGTCCTCGTTCATCATTTAAATTTAGTGTGATTATTGTATACGGAGGGTGAAAATGAAGGGGAAGACTATTAAGAATACTTTTGTCCTGGGTTTTGCGCTTTTCGCAATGTTTTTCGGCGCGGGCAATCTCATTTTCCCGCCGTTTCTCGGCTTCACCGAGAGCGGCCACTGGTTCCTCGGCTTCCTGCTGTTCATAATCCTTGATATCGGCATGAGCGTCGCGGCTCTCGCGATCATCGCCTATGTCGGAAGAAAACAGTACGGCATCGTAGACAATATGGGAAAGGCCATCGCCATGATCCTGCTGATCCTGAACGCGCTGTGCCTCGGTCCTATGATCGCCATCCCGCGTACCGCCGCGACCACGCTGGAGCTCTCGATCCTTCCCTCGTTCCCCGATTTTAATCCCGTCATCTTTTCCGTGATCTTCTTTGTGGTAGTGACGCTGCTGTCGATAAGACAGCTGAAGGTCATCGATATTATCGGAAGCATTCTCGCACCGCTGATGTTCATCGCTTTGCTCGTCCTTATCACAAAGGGCATCGTCTCACCGCTCGGAGATGTGGCCGAAGCCGGCTCCGCGAGCTCTGCCGTAAAGTCCGGACTCCTGAACGGATATCAGACCATGGATATGCTGGGAGCTATCGTCTTTTCCTCATCCGTACTCATCACCGTGAGCGACAAGGGCTATAAGACGGAAAAAGGACAGTTCCGCATAATCCTTCTCTCCGGCATCGTCTGCACGGTCTGCCTTTTCATCGTATACTGCGGTCTCTGCTATCTCGGCGCCACCTCAGTATCGATCTTCCCCGAGAGCATTGACCGTTCGACGCTCCTGATCGACATCACCCGCGGACTCATGGGAGACGGCGGCATCGTACTGCTCGGGATCATCGTGTTCCTCGCCTGCCTCACTACCGCCATAGGCCTTACGACCTCGGTCGCGAGCTATTTCACCGACCTCGCCCGCAATAAGATCGGATATCCGGTGTGGGTCATTATCACAGCAGTCGTGAGCTGCCTTGTCTCAACTCTCGGCATCAATGAGATAATAAGTCTCGCCTCGCCCGTACTCGAGCTCATCTACCCCATTTTCATAGTGCTCATCGTTCTTTCGATATTCTACGGCAGGCTCGAAGGCGTCGCGGATATTTTCCGCATCACCATCGCCGGAGTCTTCGTCGTGAGCCTTCTCAATGTCATAGAGCTGACGACCGGCGCCGACCTCCTCGTATCGCGCCTGCCCTTCTATGACTACGGACTTTTCTGGTTCGTGCCCGCGCTCGTCTTCTTTGTCATCAGTATCATCTGCCACAAGGTGAGAAAAAAATAATATCCGATGATCACGAAAGCCGCCCCGGTCGGGGCGGCTTTCGGATAGTGTCAAAAGACTGCCCTGAGACTTAGCGGCCCTTGATACAATATCTTTGTGAAGATCAATTTCATTGCCTAGATACCTCTCTTTGTATGCTTTTATTTCTTTGTAGAATTCATTATCTTCTTCAGGCAGCCTTGCTATTGCTTGGATCAACAAATTAAAAATGACATTTTTCCAAATGGTCTGATATTGATTAGGCTTAGCGAAATTGTCATCTTGTGATAATAAAAGTTTTTCAAACGGCAGCAATAGCGTAATCCTGTCATGCTCATAGCTTTCCGTAATGACCGGTTCCGCCCAGCCCTGCTCCTTCCAAACACGGAATATGTTCGGAGTGCCGCTACCGGCACGTTCGCCGATATCGATAAAGCTGAACTTTTTCAGCATGGTGCTATTACACGGATCAGAAATACCGCCGCTGGTGGCGGTATCCAGTTCAATGCGGGAATTGCCGGGATTTGAAAATGTGATCCGATCACGCTTTTTGATGATCACCAGTCCGAGTCTGCCGTAATAGTCCGCATATCACTTCATGTGTTTTTATAATCTTATCAAATCTGACTCCTGACATCTGATAAAATCGTTGTCGGCAGGTTTGGAATATACCTGTTTTCAGTTATCCAGTAAAATACAGCCCCGAAATATCCGTAAATACACTGTGACCGAAGTCTCATTTCCGCGCACTATTCCCTCCACTCCACCGTCACGTCCCCGCAGTCTGCCGTGATATACACCTCCGCGCCCGCATCGCGAAGGCGCTGCAGGGTCTCTTCATGCGGATGACCGTATCTGTTATATTTCCCGGCAGATATGAGCGCAATCTCCGGCGAAGTCTGCGCCAGAAATGCTTCGCCGGTCGAATACTTTGACCCGTGGTGAGCCACCTTCAATACATCGACGTCCGGCCACTGCTCAATCAGGGCCTCATCCGTGAGATCGGCATCACCCGTGAAAAGCGCACGGCATCCGTCGTATTCGAGCAGGACGACCAGCGAAGCGCTGTTGTCTGTATCGGCCGAGAGTCCGTCGCAGATGACTGAGAATGCCGCGTCCCCGCAGATAAGGGCATCGCCTGATGATATGGCTTCGACAGCGCAGCCCTCCTCCCCGGCGAGTGCGCATAAGCCCGCATATTCAACCGCGTCACTGGAGCGTGCCGAATACAGCAGCTTATTCACGGTCAGCGAATTATCCGTCAGGATGTACGGGATACCGTTGATATGGTCGCTGTCGGGATGGCTCAGTATCACCGCCTCGATCGTCGTGACCGCGTGGCGCTGCAGAAAGGGCATTATCACGTCGCGTCCGATATCGTCTGAGGTGCTGCTGCCGCCGTCTATCATCACCGCCCCGCCTCCGGGGAGGAGGGTCACGCTGCAGTCGCCCTGTCCCACATCGAGCACGGTTACGGACAGGCCCGTCTGCGGCAGCCGGTGCAGCATTAGAAAGCAAAGTAATAGGACGAGCACCGCGCCGTATCTGAACGGAAGGCGTGGGCGCATTGACTCCGAAGCTTTTTTCGCCGGTATTCCAGCTCTTTCGGCGGCCCGGCGATCCTTTCTATCGGCGATCTGCTCGCTTTTTTCATTATTTAACCGTTTTTTAATAAGGATCAACGCCAGTGTTATGACCAGGTAATACAAAATGACCTGCCAGCCCTCCGGCTCTCCTGTGACGAAGACTGCCCGGGGGAGAACCGAGAAAAAACCGCAGACAAGCACTATCGCCCGGAAGATATAA
>JAZRWL010000175.1:0-5054 GCA_045599685.1 Lachnospiraceae bacterium | reverse complement strand
ATATCGAGCATCGAGATCTCGCCCTCGCCCATATAAAAGATATCGAAGAATTCGGCCAGCGGCTCGGGATTGCAGGTGCAGGGGCCTCCGCCGACGACGATGGGATCATCCTCACCGCGATCCGCGGCGCAAAGCGGTATGCCTGAGAGGTCAAGTATCTGCAGGATATTCGTGTAGCACATCTCATACTGGATCGTGATACCGAGGAAATCAAAATCCTTTATCCGATCCTGTGATTCGAGCGCAAAGAGCGGGATATTTCTTTGACGCATCACGGCATCTAAATCGGGCCAGGGCGAATAGAGCCTCTCACACCATATGACGGGATCCGAATTCAGCATATCATAGAGGATGGGAAGGCCGAGATGACTCATCCCCACCTCATATACGTCGGGGAAACACATGACAAAGCGTGTCAGGTCTTCTGTTTTTTCTTTATGGACGGCGTTGATCTCATTGCCGAGATATCTGGCGGGCTTTTCTATCCGCATCAGTATATCGTGGCTCAGCGCTAATTTCTTCATTTGCTGTGTTCCTCCAGATCAAGCTGCAGCTGGGGCAGAAAATGCAGAATCAGGTTCTGCATATTGATTATTTTGGTCCTGTCTATTTCATCATATCTGAAGCTCTTTCGTCCTCCTTCGGCAGCGCGCTGCCAGAACGCGAGCATATCGCGGCATGAAATGTAGTAAAACTCATCTCTGTGCGCGTAATACAGTATCAGAAAAGAGATCCCGCCCTGCTTTTCAAAATCACTCATAAAGCTCACCTGATGCTCATGGATGTTCTGCAGGGTGAAGGTATCCACATGCACCTCCTTCGCGTCAAAGCAGACAGGGATGCCCTGTACCACTCCGATATAATCGACGGTGCTCTTCTGGTCAAAGTAGGCAAGCGTTATATGCCTGCTCTCCTTTTCAATCTGCACCGGAGTAATCGGTGTGGGAATCTTCTGTATCAGTGCGAGCCCCTTCTCACGGTAAAGTTCAATTGTATGATTGATCAGATCCTCGAGTACCGAGCCTCTCAGACCGTGGGTCTTCCAGGTAGACATTTTTCACTCCAGATTCAAAGCCCTGATGCTCATTAAAAAATCCTGAGGAAGAGGTGCCGTAAAGCGCTTTTTGCTCAGCGCGTCAAAACGCCCCTCTATCTTCGGAAAAACGAGCTCATATGAATGAAGCAGCTGGCGGCGGGCGGGGACCATTCCCGAAAGCCAGGAATTCAGTCGCCTGTCACCGTATTTCGGATCCATAAGTATCGGTGTGCCGTTTTCCTGCATCACAGCTCTCAGCTGATGAGTTTTACCGGTCAGCAGTCGGAGCTTTACAAGAGAAAAGTCCTCCGTATGTCTTACCGGATAAAGCTCTGTCTCTATCTCTTCCGCTCCGTCGGACGGTGACTGAAAGAGCTTTACGGAGTTGGTCGCCTCATCCTTTATCAGATAGCGCTTGATATATTTCCGCTCTGTTACTCTGCCCTTTACCGCCGCAAGATAATACTTATCGGCCATTCTTTCGCGAAAAGCTCTGTTTAAGAACTGCGATCCCGCAAGAGTCTTTCCGGCGGTCAAAAGTCCGCTCGTGTTCCGGTCGAGCCTGTTGCAGACCGAGGGGGTGAAGGCTCTGCTTTCCGTATCACCGGATGCCGCCGACAGATAGTCGAGTATCATTTCATTGACCGAATAATCAGAGTCTTCAGCTTTTTGTGACAGAGTCCCGGCAGGCTTCGATATGAAGAGCATATCTTCATCCTCATAAATGATCTCGAGCTGTGGTTTTTTGCGGGGCCTGCGATCCGCGGATACGCGGAACTTACCGACAGTTTCATCCGACAGGAATATCTTTACGATATCACCCTCTCTGAGCTTTTCATTTCCTTCTGCCCGTGCGCCGTTCAGCGTGATATTTTTCTTGCGGAGCATTCGGTAAATGAAACTTTTCGGTGCCTTATTCAAATATTTGAGCAGAAACTTATCCAGCCTCTGCTCAGATTCGTTTTTATTGATTGTAAGCTCGGTCATATCACATGCAGCTGTTTATGACGGTCTCTCTGGCAAGCTCTTCTCTGCGTCTACCGGCGTCATCGTTCGCGTCGGCAGGGTCTACGGCATTTATCCTCGTGAGAAATTCATCGAAATCATGATAAGCCTTGAGTCTGATATTGAGCCCCCGCGCACGCAGCTTCTGATTGAAATGGGTCTCCATATCATTTGTTTTCCACTTCTTATCAGAGCCGTACATGACGATGCCGCCCTTGTATACAACGGCGAACTCGGCATACATACGCTTACCCGTCTCGGTGACGACAGCCAGATCGCAAAGCAGCATCCCGCAGTCGTCGTAGTTTTTCACCATGGTGTATTTTTCGATATCGGCCGTTCTGTACTTCATTACGGAAAAATAAGAAGCCGCAAAATTCGCGAACGGCAGGACCATGAGCATACCAGGTATCATCAGATAATTCTTTTCGGTATTGAATATGATGAGCCCGAGCACGATGAAAAGTGCGGCAAAAGCTGCGGAGATTATCGCCTTTATCAGGAGATTTTTGCGCCTGTAATCCATATATCCGTATTTTCCGCGGGAAATACCGCCCTTGAACAACTCCATAAAACCTACCTGTATGTCATGACCGCAGTCTGTGATATCGTCGTTTCGTCGAGCTCGAAGACGGGGCCGTCGTAATATACTGTATTGTCGAAAAAGCTCAGAAAACCATCGACGGTAGAGATGACGTCATACCCTGCGCTGTCTGTCCTGTAATGCATGGGGATGACGACACGGGGTGCAGTGAGCTCGACGAGCTTTGCGGCAAGCTCAGGAGCAAGAGTAAAATAACCACCTACTGGAAGGAGCATCACATCGACTCCCTTTAACGCTTGAATGATCTCCTGCGCGGGGATACAGCCGACATCTCCCATATGAGCAACCGACAGGCCCTCGCTCTTTAGTATTCGTATCTGATTCATTCCGCGTTTTGTACCGCAGGCATCGTCATGAGGGCATTCATATGAACTGATATCAAAGACCTCAGAGACATCCTTTCCGGTGAGTGTTATCAGCTGCTCGGCGTTATGATCTCCGTGTCCGTGACTGCAAAGCACGAGGTCCGCGCTCTCACGCACGGATCTGACTCCCGGTACAGAACCGTCCTGCATGGGATCAAGCACTATGGTCACACCGTCCTTTTCGATCTTCCAGCAGGAATGACCGAGCCAGGTGAGTTTGATGCTCTTCATTATTCTTCCTCGTCGAGCGCAAGATCGATCCCGCCGCCGAGAGGGGACTCGGGGGCAGCAAGATAATCCGTATTGTTCAACAGCTGTCTGTTGCTGACGATGACCTCTTCGTGCTCCTTGAGCTGTGCCATGAAACCGTTGTAACGTACTTCGGTCTCGGAAAGAGCGTTTTCAATGAGGTTCTGAAGGACCTCCAGCTGATTGTCGGTATATGAGATGGCTCCGCTGCGGATATTGTTTGCATCGTTCACGGCCTGATCAAGGATGCTTTGGGCACGCTGCTGAGCGTCTGCGAGGATCTCGCTCGCCTGCTGATGCGCCTGGATCATGATCTCATGCTCGCTGACGATCTGCTCGGTCTGCTTAGTAGCATTGTCGATGATCGAATCCGCCTTTGACTGAGCATCGGCCAGGATGGCGTCCTTATTGGAAATTATCTTCTGGTACTTGCGTATTTCCTCCGGCGTCTGCATACGGAGCTCGGCCATCATCTCATCGATGACGTCCTTTTCTACTATGATCTTTTTTCCGTTTGAAAAGGTCTGTACCTTGCAGCTGTCAAGATACATTTCGATCTCACTGATAAGTTGTTCGATTTTGCTCATTATCGGTTCTCCTTCATATGTATGCGTTCTTTGAGGATCGGAACAATCTGCGGCGGAAGGAAAAGCTCGATCTTCCCGTCGTAGGAGGCAACCTCTTTGACTATGCTGGAACTCAGATAAGCATATTTCAGATCGGTTGTAAGGAATATAGTATCTATATCGGGGCACATGGCTTTGTTGGTCTGTGCCATCTGCAGCTCATACTCAAAATCAGTTACGGCGCGCAGTCCTCTCACGATCACATTGGCGTTCACGGAACGGGCGAAATCGACGGAAAGACCTGCAAAGGACATTACCTCGACATTCGGGATATGTTCCGTAACTTTTCTTATCATTATAACACGTTCTTCTGCCGAGAACAACGGAGTTTTGGACTGATTGACAAGGACAGCCACTATGAGCCTGTCTACGATCTTCGCGGCACGTTCGATTATATCAAGATGTCCCAGGGTGACCGGATCAAAACTTCCGGGATATATTCCTGTGTGAATTTTCTTTTCCATGTCAGTCTCTTTTCGTGATGAATATATGTCTGTTGCTCTTGTAATCCTTGATCCTGAAGATCTCGAGGCCGCTGCCCGCGGGAAGTACGACATCATTTTCGATATCTGCCTCGGCGATAATGAAGCCGGAAGGAGCAAGTATGCCGCTTCGCTCAATGGCGTCAAGGATCACAGAATAATCGTAGGCATAAGGCGGATCCATGAATATAATATCAAAGCTTCCTTTTGCGGTCGTACCGAGCCTCGTGATCGCTCTCAAAGCGTCGAGACCGATGACCTCAGCCTTCGGGAAAAGCTTCGTCAGGCGAAGATTTTCCTTGATGCAGTCGAGAGCACTTCTGTCATTATCGACGAAAACCGCCTTGTTCGCACCGCGGCTGAGGGCCTCGATGCCGATTCCGCCGCTCCCTGCGAAAAGGTCCAGGAAGGTACAATCCGGGATGTCGCCCTGGATGATATTGAACAGGGTCTCCTTGATCCTGTCCGTCGTAGGACGGGTATGCTCGCCCTTCGGAGTTATTAAATTGATGCTGCGGGCACTGCCGGCTACGACTCGCATTGCTGCTCCTTAAAAATAAAGGGGAGCGGATCGATCCCGCTCCCCTGCCTGATCTGCCGCATGAATAATATCATACCGGCAGAAAAATCACAATAAAACACAGGTTTTATTCTGAAATTTCATTGAAACTTAATAAAGCTCACGCT
>JAZRWL010000174.1:0-5129 GCA_045599685.1 Lachnospiraceae bacterium | reverse complement strand
GCCCAGTCGATCTTCCTCGATTATGATTCGCATATAATAGAAAAGCGCGTCGGCGGTGAACTCGCTTCGACGAGCTACAGCTGGAAGGCTCTGGCTGATCTCGGCGTATCGGTATCAAACGGCTCCGACTGTCCGGTCGAGCTGCCCGATGTGCTCGAGGGCATCGAATGCGCCGTCACCCGCACCTCTCTTGACGGAACCGGTCCGTTCCTGCCGGAGCAGGCTTTTACCGTGGCGGAGGCGATAGACACATTCACGGTACGCGGCGCGGAAGCCTCCTTCGACGAGAAGGAAAAGGGCCTGATAAAGGCCGGATATCTGGCAGATTTTACGGTACTTGAACGTGATCCTTTCACCTGCGAGCCTCGTGAAATACATAAGATAGCGGTAAAGGCGGCTTATCTGAACGGCAGACAGGTGTACTGACCGGCGCCGGGCTGCGAACGGGTCGCTGAAATGTGTGTCTGCATAAAAAACACTTGCGCGGCTGTATAAAATATGATATTCTTTTACAGCTAATTGCAGGAGGAAGCTATTATGGATATATTACTCGTTATTCTGAAAATAATACTGGTGCTCGTATGTGTCGGACTCGTTATCGTGGTTCTGATGCAGGAGGGCAAGAACGGCGGTCTCGGACAGGCTATCAGCGGCGGTTCGGCGTCCGGCTCATATGTCAGCAAGAATTATGCCCGTACACCTGAGGGCAAAAAGAAGACCATCACAAAGATCCTCGGGATCGCTTTTATGGTGCTGTCACTCGTTATCAATATCATTGAGACTTCGGCGGCAGCCTGAGTCTGAAAACGTTGCGTGAGCCCATGGTCTAACGGCCGTGGGCTTTTGCATATACGGGCCCCGCATCAGGGGACTGTTCGGAAGAATATCATGGGAAAAGAAAGTATTAAACTGATAGCAAACAACAAAAAAGCCTATCACGATTATTTCGTGGAGGCCACATATGAGACCGGCATAGCGCTCGCGGGAACGGAGGTAAAATCTCTCCGTCAGGGCAAGTGCAGCCTCAAGGAGTCTTTCATTAAGGAAAAAAACGGCAGCCTGCTCGTCTACGGCATGCATATCAGTCCCTACGAAAAGGGAAATATCTTCAATAAGGATCCTCTCAGGATAAGGCAGCTCCTGCTCCACAGATATGAGATAAACAAGCTTATGGGAAAGGCCACCCAGAAAGGATATACGATAGTTCCGCTCAAGGTCTATTTCAAAGGCAGCCTCGTGAAGCTCGAGATCGGGCTCTGCAGAGGAAAAAACCTCTATGACAAGAGAGAGGCGCTGCAGGAAAAGGACGAAAAGCGTTCTATCGAGAGAGCCTTTGCCGAGAGACAGAAGGGCGGAGACAGGGACTGAATTTTCCAATAATAGTTGACTGGATAATCAAACTGCATTAGTATTATCCCATATACAGATAATATTCCGGATAATTCGCCTATGACGCTGATTTTGACCGGTATTATCGTAATTGACCGGAGGGAGATATGATGAGTAAAGATCTGACTATGCTGTACAGGGTCCTTGATCGGGATCTTGCTGACCTTTATTACAGGATCAATACCGAAAAGACGCATGAATTCGAGCTTTTCATTCCCACAGACGAGAATATCAAGGCTGTAAGAGCCGAACTCCTGACTCTTAAGGACCGTATCGCACAGATAGATGCTCCCGACGCGGTATATGTCGTGATGAAGCATCATTTCGAGGATTTTGCCGATACCATCGGCTTCAATATCGACGGTGCGGAGGCTGATCCGAGCGGGATCCTGCTCGCTCCGGCTTACCAGTTTGAGAATACGTGCCGCCTTTCCCGCCAGACCGCTGAAAAGAAGGTTGATTATATAAAGAATAAGTTCTGCGCGGTCTTTGACAATGTCGATATCGTAAAGGAGCTCATGTATGCCAGACTTTCCGCAGACAGTCTCGCCGGTTTCGGAGGAGCTCTGCAGCATTGCAAGGGCATCCTGAATTATGAGCTCGGTCTCATGGGAGAGTCCTGGGCGGATGCTTCCGAGGCTCAGCGCGAAGAGGTAAAGGGATATGTCCTGAAGGCGATCGGGCTCTATGATTCGATCGCGTCGGAGCTTCCTGTAAGTGCGGAGAAAGCAGTAGAGGACGATATCACGAAGAAATGTCAGATGCCTGACGGCGCATATAAGGATACGCTTCACAGGCTATACGGTGTCGAGCTCGACGACATGGAGTCCTGGTATCTGGAGGAGATCGAGAAGACCCGCGACGAGGTATTCGAGATCGCACACGCGCTTCCCATCGACGATCCGAAGGCTCAGACCATGGAAGAGTGTAATGATATCCTCTTCAAATATTCCGCTCCCTGCAAGACTGCGGACGAGATGTATGTCAGGGCTGCCGAGTATATGAAGCGCAGCCGTGCAGTCGCACATGAGATGCTGAGACTTCCCGAGGATGAGCAGTGCCTCGCTGTCCGTCTGCCTTATTCCTGCAAGGATACTTTCCCCTGGGGCGGCTGTGAGGGCGGAGATTTTACCGTTCAGCCTCTTATCGGACAGATGTTCCTGAATCAGTATAATTACAAGAATATCACCGATGCCTGGATCAAGATGAATACTATGCATGAGTCCTATCCGGGACATCACTGCCAGGGAGTCCGCGCCGCGATAGATCCGCTGCCCGAAACCATGAAGATCGGGACCAAGAGCGTACCCCTCACAGAGGGCACCTGCCTGCGTACGGAGCGTGCCTTCGAGGACACCTTCGCCGAGGATCCTTTTTACAAGCTTCACATAGCCTACAGAAGACATCATACCGCGGTGCGTATCCTCGTAGATTTTACGCTTTTCTATAAGAACGGCACTATCGAGGACGCCTGCAATATCTACAAGAAGGAGATGGGGCTCGATTTCGTCACTGCCCGCGGTCAGGTCCGCTCGCATCAGGCGACTCCCGGCTATTTCACCACCTATCATTACGGGATGAAAAAGCTGACGCAGTGGGAAAAGGATTACGGTTTCAGCAAAAAGGATTATACCGAGCTGCTTTTCTCGGCAGGTCATGTCAGCATGGACACCTTCAAGATGTACCTCGATCTGTCTGAGGCTGACAGACAGCGCTATTACAACGAATTCAAGAGTTTATATATGGATTGAGCATAAGGAGGAAAATTATGTACAATGAAAAACTGACCGCTGCCTACAGACAGCTGGATCGCGACCTGTCAGACCTTCATTACAAGATCGCAGGACAGAAGAACTATGAAACCGTCGTCTTCGTGCCTACCGATGAGAACATCGCCGCAGCTCGTGCCGCACAGGTGGAGCTCGCTGCCCGTGTAGATGCTCTTGAAGCTCCCGATCCCGTATATGCGGTGGAGAAGAAGCATTTCGTCGATTTTGCGGATTCACTTGGCTTCGCCATCACTGCAGCTGAGAAGGCCCCTGAGAAGATCTTCTTCAATCTTGTAAAGTATTATGAGAAAAAGGTACGTCAGAGCAGACAGCCTCAGGAAGCAAGAGTAGCGGATATCGTTGCCCGTTTTGAATCCTTCTTTGCCGGCTATGATGTTATCTATGACCTCGTACTGAGCAGACATCCGAAGAGTGCTTACGGCGTGATCAAGGGAAATCAGGATTTCAATATCGCCTGCCTCAAGGATGAGTACAAGAATATTGACGAGTACTTCGAAGGCTTCAAGCCCGTGCTCATCGATACCATCAAAGGTTGTGTGATGCGCGCTATCGCTCTCTATGAGAAGCTCTCCGACAAGCTCGGCGCAGAGGCGGAAGAGGGTGCTGCCAATGCCTATGACAATGTAGATCTTATGTGCCAGCTGCCCGACGGCGAGTACAAGGAGACTCTTGCGAGACTGTACGGCGTTGATCTGGACGACATGCTCACCTGGTACGAGGAGGAGATCGAGGTCACCCGTAAGGAAGTCTTCGACATCGCCGCAGCGCTTCCGATCGATGATCCTACCCCCACCACCATGGAAGAGGTCAATGATATCCTCTTCAAGTACAGCAAGCCCTGTGACAAGCCCCTTGACATGTACAAGAAGGCTGACGTTTACATGGCCCGCAGCCGTGAGGTCGCTCATGCCATGATCAAGATGCCCAAGGATGAGTGGTGCCATACCATCAGACTTCCCTGGTCTCAGAAGGATACCTTCCCTTGGGGCGGATACTGCGGCGGAGACTTCACCGGTCCTCAGTATCATGGAAATATGATCCTGAACCAGTACAATTTCTTCAATATCACCGATGCCTGGATCAAGATGAACACCATGCATGAGGCTTATCCGGGACATCACTGCCAGTTCGTAAGGGCCGCATGGGATACCATTCCGGAGACCATGAAGATCGGTTCCAAGAATGTACCCGTACTTGAGGGCACCTGCCTGCGTACTGAGCGCGCCTTCGGGGATACTTTCGAGGAGGATCCCTTCTACAAGCTGCATGTGGCATATCGCCGCCATCATACCGCTGTCCGTATCCTGGTAGACTTCTATCTGTTCCTGTTCCCCGGCAAGACGATCAAGGACGCCTGCGACCTTTACAAGAAGGAAATGGGCTTCGACTTCGTTACCGCCCGCGGTCAGGTACGTTCTCATCAGGCTACTCCCGGCTACTTCACCACTTATCATTACGGCATGAAGAAGCTCACTCAGTGGGAAAAGGAGTATGGCATCAGCAAGAAGGATTATACCGAGCTGCTGTTCTCAGCGGGCTTCATCGGCATCAAGACTTTCAAGGCTTATCTCGATCTCACTCCCGAAGAGAGAGAAAGATATTATACCGAATTCAAGAGTCTTTATATGGATTGATCATTACAGATTGGAGCCGGCTTACAGCCGGCTCTTTTTTTGCAGTTTGCGATGTGTATTAACGAAGATCATCGGACCGAATGTGTCAGATGTCAGCCTGATACTTAATTATGAATACCACATGTCAGAGGATCCGCAGTGCCGGTATTTAATGAGCGCAAGCGCAGTGCAACGCGAGTTTAGTACCGCTGCAAGAGTACTGAAGCGGAAAGCGTTCTCTGAATGGGATATTGATAATAATAAAGTCCGGATTCCTCCACCAACACGCTTTTTAATGACCCCGTTTATTTTTGATGACCGTGAACAGAGCGAGTAC
>JAZRWL010000173.1:0-2756 GCA_045599685.1 Lachnospiraceae bacterium | reverse complement strand
AGTGGGCTTTGCTGCAAAATCCTGTGGATGAGATGAAAGCTCCTGCTGCTCGATTGTAATAAAGGGATGGTTATACAAAGCAAAGTCGTGCGGAAGATGACGATGGTTTATTCAGCACGATAGCAACAGGCGATAAAACAGCCGGTTTTTATTATGCGATCTTTCTGTCTGCAGTTCGGGCAGTAAGGCATAGACACCGAAAAACATTGTATATTGAATTTTTACGCGATATAATAAACTAAAATCAAACGGAGGCAGCAAAATGAAAAAGGAGATCCGAAACGAGCAGACAGATCAGTTTTTCGATGCGATATTAAGCCTTAGATCCCGCGAAGAGTGCTATTCGTTTTTCGACGATATCTGCACGGTCAATGAGCTCCACGCGATGTCACAACGGCTCGAGGTAGGGATCAGACTCATGCGCAAGCAGACCTATCTCGACATTTCCGAATCGACCGGTGCGTCTACAGCTACGATCAGCCGGGTCAACAGGCTGCTGGCTGACGATGAAACAGGTCTCGAAATGGCTTTCGAGCGCCTCGGCAAGATATGACAACAGGAGGAAATCATGAAGTTCATCGAAAAAGCAAAGGATTATGAGTCATACATCATAGAGCAGCGCAGGTGGTTCCACCGTTTCCCCGAGGTCTCGGAGTTTGAGGTCAAGACCACTGATCATATAGTAAACGAGCTCGAAGCAATGGGGCTTACCGTGTACCGCTTCGAGGGCATACAGGGCTGCTGGGCCGAGATAAAGGGCGGTGCCGCCGGACCCGATGCGAAGACGATCGTTCTCCGCTCCGATATCGACGCTCTTCCTGTGCTCGAAAAGACCGGCCTGCCCTTCTCCTCAGAGAATGAGGGCTGTATGCATGCCTGCGGTCACGATACTCATATGTCGATGCTGCTTGGCGCCGTGAGGATGCTCATCGACGCTCGGGACGAGCTTACCGGAAATGTGCGCATCCTTTTCCAGCCCGCGGAGGAGCTCGGCATCGGCGCTATCCAGTGCATCAGGCAGGGTATTCTGGACGGAGCGGATGCAGTGTACGGACATCATATTTCGGATATGTGTGATGCCGGAAGCATGAATATCGAATACGGTCCGCGTATGGCTTCGGCAGCAGTCTTCGATATCGATGTTGAGGGTGTCTCCTGCCACGGCAGTACCCCGAGCGCAGGTGTTGATGCCATAGTCGCGGCTTCTGCCATTATAATGAATCTTCAGACTGTCGTTTCCCGTAATTGCAATCCCGTCATTCCAGCGACGGTCTCTATCGGTACGATAGAGGGTGGTCAGCGTTTCAATATCATCGCGAACCATGTCCATCTGAAGGGCACCTGCCGTTCACATTCGCGCCAGTTTTCCTATGAGATGGAAGATCATATGAGACGCATCATCGACAATACCGCCGCTGCATACGGCGCGAAGGCGACCTTTGAGTACAGGTCCTATATAGGTCCGGTCGTAAACAGCAGTGCCGAGTTCGTGAATATCGCGAGAAAGGCCGTGACCGATACTCTCGGCAAGGAGCATCTGCAGGATCGTGAAAAGCTCATGATCAGTGAGGACTTCGTATACTTCCTCGACCGTCTGCCCGGCGCCTTCGGCTTCGTGGGAAGTCTGGATGATGAGCATATCTATACCAATCATAATGACAGATATGACAGCGACGAGTCGATCCTTGTTAAGGGCGCCGCCGCGACCGCGCAGATAGCGGCCGATTATCTGGCTTCCGATATGAAGAAGCTCGATCCGCCTTACAGGTACACCGAGGGCGAGGAATTCATTACGAGGTGAGGAAATGTTTTGCAGGATTTGCGGAAATAAGCTGAATGACGGTGCTGTTTTCTGTACGGCCTGCGGCAGCAGGGTCGTGGCCCCGGAAAAAGCGGCCGCTTCTGTCGAAGATTTTGATTACGCTCCGGCGGAAAATGCGGGAGCAATGCCCGAGATTATTCCGGAGCAGCAGGGCTGCTCCGCGGAGACTGCCGCATTCACGGGATATGAGTCTGCTCAGGAAGAGATCTCTGCTGATGAGACAGTAGTTCTGCCGGACATTGATTATATCGAGACTGAACAGCTGGATGAGTACGCGAATGCTGCCGGTGAGGACCGCAGAGAAGTCTCATATCAGCGGCCGAACGGATATGAGGCAGCAGTCGGTATGCCCGCGCACGGACAGGAGCATGAAGATACGGTATATGCGAAGCCTCAGCCTCAGCAGGTCTATATGTACAATGGCCCAAGGCACGAGTCCCAGCAGGTGAATAACAGAGCTTCGCGTCATGCAGCGCATGAAAGTGAGCCTACCGACGGTTCGGGTAAAAAGAAGGTGATCATACTCGCGGCAGCGGCGTTAGTGCTTGTCGCGGCGGTCGTCGCAGTCCTTTTCATTTTCGTATTCAACAATAAAGAAAAGATTCAGATCAGCCTTTCAAAGTTCGTTTCGGCAGAGGTCAGTGGTGAAGACGGAAGAGGCAAGCTCAATGCTTATTTTGATTACGACGGGCTGAAGGAAGCCTTGGAGGATGCCGTCCTGTCAGGCGGCGAAGGCATGACAGCGTTATCAGCCGATGACATGGATAAGATCGACGAGATCTGCGATGAGGTATATGCGAGCTTTTCGCAGAAGAACAAGCTTTCAAACGGCGATACTGTCGAGATCACGCTTTCGGCTCCGAAGGATGCGGCGGACGATCTCGGAATAGAATTCATCGATACCGAGTATTCTTTCAAGGTCAGAGGGCTCGGC